>JAPUEP010000028.1 GCA_027492515.1 Hyphomonadaceae bacterium | reverse complement strand
TAGTTCGGCGGCCTTGGTAATAATTAAATGCGTTTCAACGCCCATTTCTTTACACATATCAAGGGCGCGAACACCGTAAATTGCCCCCGATGCGCCCGAAATTCCGATAATTAAACGCTTTGCCATATTAACCCTTATTTTCAATATATTATAATGGTTTTGAATAAGGATGCACTAAATTTACGCAATTTGCCTTAAAAAACATGGTTTATGTAAATTAATCTATTGAAACCAAATGTGAAGTGACGAAATTAAATTTCTGTGTTTTCATCTTAATCAGCGGGTATTTCCCCGCTTTTATGGAGGTTGTAAATGGCGCTTCAAGCACATATTCGCGAATTATCTGATAAACATTCACGTCTTGATGCTAAAATCCAAAAGGAAATGCGAAACCCCTCAGTAGATGATATAGAGATTACGGCCCTTAAGCGACAGAAGTTAAAACTAAAAGAAGAATTAGAAATGCTTAAAGCCAAACATTAAAATAAATCGCCGCCCAATCGGGCGGCGTTTTTTATCGTGTTGGAACAGGTGTTTCGCCACGATAATCATAAAAACCACGTTTTGTCTTACGACCAAGCCAGCCCGCCTCAACATATTTTACCAATAATGGGCATGGGCGGTATTTTGTATCTGCAAGCCCCTCATTAAGAACCTGCATAATTGAAAGAACGGTATCAAGGCCAATGAAATCAGCAAGCTCAAGCGGGCCCATTGGATGATTTGCACCAAGTTTCATACCATTATCAATATTTTCAACCGAACCAACACCTTCATATAAGGTGTAAATCGCCTCGTTAATCATTGGAACCAAGATGCGGTTTACGATAAAGGCAGGGAAATCTTCGGCATTTGTTGTGACTTTACCCATTTTTGTAACAACGGCGATTGCTTTTTTATAAGTATCTTCGGATGTTGCCAAACCACGAATAATCTCAACCAATTTCATAAGTGGTACAGGGTTCATGAAATGAAGACCCACAAATTTTTCAGGGCGATCAGTTGAAGCACCAAGGCGGGTAATTGAAATTGATGATGTGTTTGATGCGATAATTGCATCTTCTTTTAAATATTGGCACAAATCGGCGAAAATTGCGCGCTTAACTTCTGAATTTTCACTTGCAGCTTCGATTACAAGGTCACACGCACTATGTGCAGAAGTTTCAGTTGCCGTTTTAATACGACCAATTGCATCATCTAATTGTGATTGTGTAATTGTGCCTTTGTTTAATTGGCGGGTCATATTTTTTCTAATTAGGCCAAGCGCTTCATCAAGTTTTGTTGGTGAGATGTCGGTCAAAATCACGTTAAAGCCTGCTAATGCAGCAACATGTGCAATACCATTACCCATTTGGCCCGCGCCAATTACACCAATAGTTTCAATGCCCGACATATTTTTACCTTTGTGACTACGCTGTGACTTTATCAAATAAGCGCAAAATAGAAAGTAGGAAATTAGGCTTAAGTAGAAAATTGCGCAAGCAAATTGTGCATTGCAGCATTACTTTCACGCTACATTTCGCCAAATTCGGCACAAAGATTGAAACACAAACCCATATAAGTTGAAAATGTTTCATTTTGGGGCAACCCGCATAGTTTGGAGAATAAAATGGCGACTTCTATCGATCTTCACGTTGGCCGCAGATTGCGCCGTCGTCGTAGGCTTGTTGGCATGACACAACAGCAATTGGCAAATATCGTTGGAATTCGTTTCCAACAAATTCAAAAATATGAATGTGGCGCAAATCGCATCACTGCAAGCCGTTTGTTTGAATTATCGTCTGCTTTATCGGTTCCTGTTCAATATTTTTATGATGGTTTAAATGTTGCCGCAACCAACACACAAATCGCAAATGACCATGATGATATAAGCCCTGATTTATTGCGCCAAAAAGAGACACGTGAATTAATTCGTGCCTATTACCGCCTTTCAGAACGCCCACGCCGCCGCCTTCTTGACCTTGCCAAAGCAATGGAAGAAGATGCAAGCGATGCGGCGTAGTGATTTCACACGCAAAATATCACGCTTCGCGTGAAACCTTTTGCATGTGGATTTAAGCGGACAATAAAAATCAAAAAGCGTGGTTTTTGATTTTTATTGACATTATTTTTTATTTTACGCTGATAACTGCCCCGCATATTGCGGGGCTTTTTTTAATAAATAAATATGTGATAGATTTTTAAAAATGACACTTTTTAAAAATCTATCTCCATTTAAAACACTTTGCTGAGTGAGCGCGTAGCGCGAGGGTGGCAAAGTGATTACTGGCGGGGCTTTTTTTAACATAAATTCAAGCGCTCGCGCATTGACCAGCGTGTAATCATTAATGATGCAACTACGGCAAGGCCAACGGCGAGGCCTATCCAGATGCCGTTTCCGGCCATATTTGCCACAAAGGCAAGGTATGAGCCAACGCCAATACCAACACCCCAATATCCGATACCTGCGAATATCATTGCCCATTTTGTATCATGAAGACCACGAAGCATGCCTGCGCCAACTACTTGTGCGCCATCTGCGATTTGGAATAAGCCGCCGATTTTTATAAAACCAACCGCAAGCGCAATAACAATCGCGCTATTTTCAACATTTTTATCAATGAATAATTGCGCCAATGGCTCGGCGTAAATGAAGATTAAAAACCCTGTGCTTGACATGAAAAGCATTGCAACAATGAATGCTGACCATCCTGCATAAGAAATTGCGATCCTATCTTTGCGCCCAAATGCATTGCCAACCCGAACTGTTGCCGCCTGTGCAATAGACATGGGAACCATGAATGTCATTGATACGATTTGAATTGCAATTGCATGCCCCGCCGCAGATTGGGTGCTTATTAAACCCATAAGGAAAACTGCGCCTGAAAATACCGAAACTTCAAAGCCCCATTGCAGCGAAATTGGCGCGCCAATTTTAAGCATTTTAACAATTCGCGCCCAATCAATTCGCCAAAAATTGCCGAAAATATAATATTTTCGAAATGGCTTTTTAAGTGCAACAACCAAAACAATGCCCAAAAGCGCAATTAAATTTGTAATTGATGAGCCAAGCCCCGCGCCAAAAAGCCCAAGCTCTGGCAGGCCAAAATTACCGAAAATTAGGCCATAATTTATTATGGCATTACAAATCACACTTATAACACTAATTAAAGTTGCCCATATTGGTGCATGAAGCGCGGTTACAAAATTTCGTAAACTAAGCGCCAATAATGCGGGCATGATTTCAAATTCTAAGGCGCGAACAAATATTCCAACATCTTTTGCAAGATCTGGCTTTATACCCATAGAAATGGCGATATTTTCACTAAACCAAAGTAGTGTCATTATTGGAATTGAAAATAATATTGCAATCCACATACTTGCGCGCACACTTCGGCGAACATCACGCACCGAATGCGCCATCTTACCTTTTTGGGTGGCAATCATCGCCGATGATGCCGAAATAAGACCATAGCCAATAACCAATGGCGTGATTACAATCCCAGTTCCAATTGCAGATGCCGCCAACGCGCCTTCACTATAATGACCAAGTAAGAAAACATCGGTTGAATTTATCAACATTTGCGCAAGATTAGACAAGATAATAGGCCACGCCAAAATAAGCGTGGCCAAAATTTCATCTTGCCATTTTTTGAGATTGATTTGCATTAAGTGCGCCTATCACAATATAAGTAATAGGTAAACCAAAGCGATACTTTATTTCGGTGCGTCTTTGCCCTTATCAAACATTTCAGGCGGGGCACCAATTTGTGAAAGCCCCATAGCAGCAGTGCCTTTGCCATAATTATCAATACAAAATTTTTGACGCAATTTTATAATATCATCTTGATTATTTTTTTCGCCATCTGGTTGCGCAAGTTTTGAGGTTTTGTTTGCAAATTCGGATGCAAATACATATGCATCACTTATTTTTGATAGACCGCCAGTTGTTAAAACTGGTGCAGCTTTGTGCGACCATTGAATTGCCATCAATTGCCCCGCATCATTTGCAGTAATTTCACCCTCTGCTGACAACATGCCAAGGCCAATTGGAACGCGCACAAGTATCGCCGAAGAGATAGTTGATGCCGCACGCCCCGTAGGTTCAAAATCTGTGATATATAATTTCATAGATAATGCATTATCGCTTTGCGCGCCAAGTATTTCATAGCTTTTGGCTAAATTCATACATATTGTTCGGTCAATTAAATTTGCGACTAAATCAATACGTGCATCACCAACCTTATCTAAAACTTTTTGGTCAATAATTGTTGGGGCAATATAAATGCTATTATAGTTTTTCAATTTTTCTTTATCAGAGAAAGATTTGAATTTTGATGCAACACCAGACGTTTTATCAAGATTTGTATAATTGCTTAAATTCCCCTTATCCTCTGGAATAGTTGAACAGGCAGAAAGCAGCCCAAGCATAATGCAAAGGCCAATATTTTTTAAATAATCATTCCCAAAGAAGCGCATAAAAACCACGTAAAATCAAATAAATACTATGCTAAAGCAGCATGGCATTCCTATAGGGTTTTAAATATATTTTTATATAAAGCGCTTTACATAAAATGCCCACTACTTAAAGGATGGGCATTTTATGTGCTTAATTATTCCGCCGCCATCAATGTGACAGGGTTTTCAAGCCTTGAAAGCATTTCTTTTGGAACAACTTGCCAGAAATTTTGCAATTCTTCATGCCAATTTTCCAAAATTTCACGCCCAATTGGTGAATTTGTATTTTCAACATGCGCCTCTATTAGGCTGCGCAAATGGCTTTCCCAATATGGGGTTTGAATATTTTGAATTATAACGCTTTCAGGATTGATATAATTTTTTGTATTCTTATTTTTCACCCATAAGAATGCCATACCACCTGTCATACCTGCGGCAAAATTATCGCCAATATTGCCAAGAACAACAACATTGCCACCTGTCATATATTCGCAACCATTTGCGCCAAGGCCTTCAACAACAGCATTTGCACCTGAATTACGAACCGCAAAGCGTTCGCCGCCGCGACCCGAAGCATAAAGATTGCCAGAGGTTGCGCCATATAAACAAGTATTACCAATAATATTGTTTTTATCAGGTTTTAGCCCCGATGAGCGCGAAGGACGAAGGCAAATTGTTGCCCCAGATAACCCTTTACCAACATAATCATTGGCATCACCAACCACATCAAGTGTAAGACCTTTCACGCCAAATGCACCAAGTGATTGCCCGCACGAACCCTCAAGTTTCACAGTCAAGCGACCATCCGCCAACGCATCCATACCAAATTTGCGCACGATTGCCGATGATGAACGTGTGCCAATTGCGCGTTGAACGTTACGAACGCGATATGCAACCTGCATTTTTTCACCGCGTTCAAAGAATGGCCCTGCATCACGCAAAATTTGACTATCCAGAGTATCAGGAACTTCAACACGGCCGCGCTGTTTTGAATAATCAATTTGCGTAAAGCCTTCAACGCGCACCAAAAGTGGGTTTAAATCTAAATCATCAACATTTGCTGGGCCACGTGAAATTTGCGCCAATAAGTCAGTGCGCCCAATAACTTGGTGCAAGCTGGTAAAGCCAAGGCTTGCAAGAATTTCGCGCACTTCTTCGGCAACAAAACTCATGAGGTTTACAACTTTTTCAGGCGACCCTGTGAATTTTTTGCGCAATTCTTCGTTTTGAACACAAACCCCAACAGGGCAAGTGTTTGAATGGCATTGGCGCACCATAATACAGCCCATTGCAACCAATGATGCCGTGCCGATTCCATATTCTTCGGCGCCAAGCATTGCAGCAATTACAATATCACGCCCAGTGCGCAAACCGCCATCTGTTCTAAGCATTACGCCTTCACGAAGATTGTTTAATGTCAAAACCTGATGCGCCTCGGCAAGGCCGATTTCCCATGGCATGCCCGCATATTTGATTGAGGTTTGTGGTGATGCACCCGTTCCACCAACGCCGCCAGAGATAAGGATAATATCTGCTTTTGCTTTGGCAACGCCAGCCGCAACTGTGCCAACGCCTGATTGAGAAACAAGTTTAACGCAAACTTTGGCCTGTGGGTTGATTTGTTTTAAATCATAAATCAATTGCGCCAAATCTTCGATTGAATAAATATCATGATGTGGCGGCGGTGAAATCAAGGTTACGCCCGGGGTGGCATGGCGAAGTTTGGCAATAAGTTCGGTAACTTTAAAACCCGGAAGCTGCCCACCCTCACCCGGTTTTGCACCTTGGGCAACTTTGATTTCAATTTCGCGGCATTGGTTTAGATATTCGGCAGTAACACCAAAACGACCCGATGCAACTTGTTTGATTGCCGAATTTGGATTATCACCATTTGGAAGTGGTTGGTAACGTGCACGGTCTTCACCGCCTTCACCTGAAACCGATTTTGCACCAATGCGGTTCATTGCAATGTTTAATGTGCCATGCGCCTCAGGGCTTAATGCACCCAAAGACATACCGGGGGTGATAAAGCGTTTGCGAATTTCGTTTATGCTTTCAACTTCTTCTAAAGCAATTTCTTTTTGCCTTGGTTTGAAATCCAATAAATCACGAATTTGCACCGCGTCGCGACCTGATAGGCTTTCGACATATTTTTTATACATCGGATAAGAACCATCATTAACTGATGATTGCAAAAGGTGAATTTGTTTGGCTTCGAGTGCATGCATTTCACCAGAAGCGCGCGATTTATAAAGCCCGCCAATCGGAAGAACGCTTTGCGGATTATCCCATGCTTTATCGTGTAATTCATAACATTTGATGGCAATACCGATTAAACCAATACCCGAAACACGTGACGCCATACCAGGGAAGAATTCAGAAACAAGCGCGCGTGACAAACCAAGCGCTTCAAAATTATAACCACCGCGATATGATGCAATAACCGAAATCCCCATTTTTGACAGGATTTTCATCAAGCCTGCTTCGATGGCTTTTTTATAATTCACACAAGCCTGACCCAAGGTTAAATCACCCAAAAGGCCACGTGCATGGCGATCGGCAATTGTTTCTTGTGCCAAATATGGGTTGATACAAGTTGCGCCAACCGCAACCAAAACCGCAAAATATTGCGTATCCAAACATTCAGCCGAACGCGTGATAATAGAGCAATAAGAACGCAAACCTTTTTCAACCAAATGCGCATGAACGCCGCCAGTTGCCAAAATCATTGGGGTTGCCATTCTATCTTGGCTTTGTTTTTCATCGGTTAGGATAATTTGCGATTTGCCTGAACGAACGGCATCTTCGGCTTCTGCGCGGATTCTATCGATGGCTTCGCGCATGGCTTTGCCAGCACCTTTTACCGATTTTGGCTTTTCGAATGAGCAATCAATTATTGCAACGGAATCGCCCATAATCGGCAACATGCGTTCATACATTCCAGTGGTAAGGAATGGGCTTTCGACCACAAACACTTCTGTTTGGGTTTCATCTTGCGCCAAAATATTACCAAGGTTTTTAAAGCGTGTTTTTAATGACATCACTTTTTCTTCGCGCAATGGATCAATTGGCGGATTGGTTACTTGGCTAAAATTTTGTTTGAAATAATGTGATAATGGGCGATAGCGTTTTGAAAGAACCGCCAATGGGCTATCATCGCCCATCGAACCAAGTGCTTCTTTGCCTTCTTCTGCCATTGGGGCAAGGATCATTTCTAATTCTTCAAAGCTAAAGCCTGCGCCGATTTGACGGCGTAGCATTTCACCTTTTTCATATAATTTTGGTTCAGGCCCAGGGCCACAACGTTCTTCAAGTTCAAGAACGTTTTCAAGCCATTTTTCATATGGATGGGCTTCGGCAAGTTTATCGACAATTTCTTCATGGCGATAAAATTTCTTTTTATGGCTATCAAATGCCATCATTTGACCAGGGCCTAAAGCGCCATGTTCGATTACTTTTTTGTTTTCAAGTGGAACCATGCCAGTTTCAGAACCAACCGCCCAAATTCCATCATCAGTAATTGAATAGCGCGCAGGGCGAAGACCATTTCGGTCAAGACCTGCAACCGCCCAACGCCCATCAAACATTGCAAGTGCCGCAGGGCCATCCCAAGGTTCCATAACGGCATTGCAATAAGCATAAAGTGCACGGTGCGATGGCTTCATAACGCTTTCATGTTTTGCCCACGCCTCTGGCACTAATAATGCCTTTGCCATTGGTGCAGAACGACCCGCACGAACCAAAATCTCACACGCTGCATCAAGTGCCGCTGAATCCGATGAACCCGGTTGAATTACTGGCTTAATATCGGCCTGATATTCACCAAATACATGGCTTGCCATGCGGATTTGGTGTGATTTCATCCAATTAATATTGCCTTTGATTGTATTGATTTCACCATTATGCGCCAACATACGGAATGGCTGCGCAAGGCGCCATTGTGGGAATGTATTGGTTGAATATCTTTGGTGGAAAATTGCAACCGATGAAACAAATCTTTCATCCTGTAAATCAGGATAGAAAGTATCAATATGCTCCGCCAAGAACATGCCTTTATAAATCAATGAACGGCTTGAGAATGAGCAGATATAAAAATCCAAAAGATTTGCTGCCAATGCCTGTTTTTCGATGCGACGGCGGCACAAATAAAGCGCGCGTTCCAATTCCTTTGGTTCACGCTCTTCTGGATCATAGAAAAGGATTTGTTCAATTTCAGGGCGTGTGTCATTGGCTTTTGTACCGATAACAGAAATATCAACTGGAACTTGGCGCCAGCCATACATGAAGAAGCCAGAACGTAAAACCTCACGCTCAACAATGGTTCTTGCAAGTTCTTGTGCCCCAAAATCAGTACGCGGCAAGAAGATTTGACCAACGCAAATTGGTTCATCGCCCGGTTT
Organism: Hyphomonadaceae bacterium; assembly: GCA_027492515.1. Lineage (GTDB taxonomy): Bacteria > Pseudomonadota > Alphaproteobacteria > Caulobacterales > Aquidulcibacteraceae > Pseudaquidulcibacter. The sequence continues at coordinate 20,873 of JAPUEP010000028.1, read as the reverse complement.
ATTACCTGTTAATTTAACCTGTTCACGAAAAAATTCTTGTGGAACATCAATGCGAATACCCGCGCCATCGCCAGTTTTGCCATCGGCATCAACCGCGCCCCTATGCCAAACATTTTTAAGGGCTTTTAGTGCCATTGTTACGATTTCACGGCGCGGCGCACTATCAAGGGCAACAATAAGGCCAACCCCACATGAATCTTTTTCATCTTCTGGATTATAACTATAGGCCTCGATTAATTTCTCACGGTTTGCAAGATAATTTTGAGTTTCAACAGAGATTTTATCAAATTCTTTTTTCATAATATTTTGCCTTAAGCTTTAGCTTTAAGATATTTGTGGATTGCGGCAGCGGCTTCTTTGCCATCTTTAAGCGCCCAAACAACAAGTGATGCACCGCGAACAATATCGCCCGCCGCAAACACGCCATCAATTGATGTCATTGCAGTGGTCGCATGGGCTTTAATTGTTCCCCATTTGGTGACTTTTAATTCAGGCTCATTGAAATAAACTGGCAATTCTTCGGGTTCAAAACCAAGCGCGCCAATAACCATATCGGCGGCGATAAATTCTTCTGAATTTTTAATTTCTTCAATGCCTTTACGACCCGAACCATCGGCCTCAGTTAAACGCATTTTGGCAACTTGAAGACCTGTTATTTTGCCTTTTTCAAGAACCAAATTTTTTGGCGCTGAAAGCCAGTTGAAAACTACGCCTTCTTCCTCGGCATTTTTTACTTCGCGGGCTGAACCTGGCATATTTGCGCGGTCACGGCGATAAAGACAGGTAACTGATTTTGCGCCTTGGCGAATTGCGGTTCTTACACAATCCATTGCGGTATCACCGCCGCCAACAACCACAACATTTTTGTCTTTTGCGTCTAATTCGCCGCTTTCAAATTCTTTAACTTTATCACCAAGGCTAGTTTTATTTGAGGCAATCAAATATTTTAGCGCAGGGATTGCCGCATCATCACCCGCAAGGCCAAGATTGCGTGCTTTATAAACACCAGTTGCGATTAAAACTGCATCATGCTTTTTCTTAATATCGGCAAATTTTGTATCTTTACCAATATCAACCCCAAGTTTGAAAGTTACGCCCGCTTTTTCCAATTGGGTTTGGCGGCGTAAAACCACATCTTTTTCAAGTTTGAAACCCGGAATGCCATAAATTAACAAACCACCCGCGCGGTCATGGCGATCATAAATTGTGATTTTATAACCCAAGCCCAAAAGCAATTGCGCCGCCGCAATGCCCGCAGGGCCTGCGCCAATAATTGCCACAGATTGATTTTTTTGCTTTCCAGCCGCCAAATCAGAAACCCAGCCATTTTTAAATGCGGTTTCAGTTAAAAAACGTTCAACCGCACCAATTGTTACGCTGCCGTGGGTTGATTGTTCGATTACGCATGAGCCTTCGCACAATCTATCTTGTGGGCAAATGCGACCGCAAATTTCAGGCAAGGGATTAGTTGCCGATGATAATTGATATGCTTCTTCAAGGCGGCCCGTTGCCGTTAATTTCAACCAATCAGGAATATTATTTTGAAGCGGGCAGCCTGATTGGCAAAAAGGAACACCGCATTGCGAACAACGTGAAGCCTGCTCTTCGGCCTTTGCCAAAATAAATTCGCCATAAATTTCCAAGAAATCTTTATTACGTTCATCTGCATCACGTTTTTGTGGCATTTGTTGTTCAAGATTTACAAATTTCAACATTGGCTCGGCCATGATAATACTCTTTTTAATTGGACTTTTAGTGTGTCTTTTGCCGCTTTTTATCGGTCAAAATCTTTTATGCAAGCGCTAATTGCAATATAGGGTATATTTGCGCCCTATTTCTTTATATTTCTGCCAAATATTTATTTTATTGCACAACAAATATGCACTCATTCGAAAATATTAGGGCGCATTTTTGCCACATTATAGACAATTGGAAATGCGTGCAAATTATGCAATCAAACCTTATGCAACAATTTTCTGATTATATTTACGCAATTATCCTTGGCATTGTTGAGGGTTTGACCGAATTTCTTCCTGTTTCCTCAACGGGTCATTTGATATTGGCGGAGGAATTATTAAACCATAAAGCCCCTGCCGCTTTTGATACGATGATACAATTGGGTGCGATTTTAGCGGTTTGCGTAATTTATTTTCAAAAATTATGGCGCGTAGTTTTGGATTTGCCGTCAAAAAAATCGGCACAAATGTTTGTTTTATCAATTTTGGTGGCTTTTTTCCCCGCAATGATAATTGGCGCACTGGCGCATGATTTCATAAAAGAGGTTTTATTCTCACCAATCGTGGTGGCGATTACCGCAATCATTGGCGGCGTCATTATAATTGTTGCCGAAAAAAACACGCATAATGTTAAATTCAAAGAAGTCGAAGATATTGATTTAATCACCGCGCTTAAAATTGGCCTTGTTCAATGTTTGGCGATGATCCCTGGAACTTCGCGTTCGGGTGCAACAATTATTGGCGCGCTTTTTATGGGCGTTGAACGTAAGGCTGCGGCGGAATTTTCATTCTTCCTTGCAATTCCAACCATGCTTGGGGTTTTTGTTTATGAAGCATATAAAGGGCGCCACGAATTAATGGCGCAAGGCGGCAATGAAATAATAACAATTGCAATTGGCTTTGTGGTTTCATTCATTGCCGCAATTTTGGTTATCAAGCCATTTTTAAATTACGTAACCCAAAAAGGCTTCACACCATTTGCATGGTATCGCATCGCCCTTGGCATCGCAATGCTTGGTTATTTTATGCTTTTAAAATAATTTAATTGCTTTTACCACTTCTTGCCGAAGATTGTAAAATCGCATTTAGCAATAATTCATCAAGACCATCGGTATGTGCGCGATATGTAATGTCGGCATTAAAGCCAATTGCAAACCCGCGCCCTTTTTTTGCAACCATTGCAAAGGGTTTATAGGCAAGTCGCGCCTTATTCTCTTCCCAAATAAGGCCGCCGCCGACAATTTCTTCTTTTGGCGCAAAATATAATGGGTTTTCGCCTTGGTCACGCGTAAGGGGTGAATAAATCGCATTGCCTTGATACATTACATATATATCATTCGGCAGGCCTTGGGTAAGCCAATGATCTTCGCCTTTTTTGACCTTTAATATCACACCATGAATTTCAACCGGTGATGTGTCTTCGGGTTTGATTGCGTCAAGATATGATTTTTCATCATTTATCTCTTGGGCTTTATCATCTTTTTTCGGGTTTTTAATAGTTTCAATTTTGGTATTTATAAGACCCGCACGTTCAGATGCCATAAAACGTGTTGCACCGCCTAAACCAATTACAACACCACCATTTGCAACATATTGTTTTAAATTATTTATGCCGCCTTCACCCAAATAAGATGAATAATCACCATTTGTATCAGGCAAAATAATCACATCAAAACGGTCAATATTTGGTGATTTAAGCCTTGAAACCCTAAGTGGGGTAACATTAAGGCCGATTTTTTGTTCAAGCGCAAAGCGCGTATTACCCGCTGAATATGGGCTGGTTGGGAAATCCCATGCAATGGCAATTTTTGGAAGTTTTAATCTTACCGATTTAATTGACCCAAAACTTGGCCCTTTTGTCACCCATGAATCATCAAGGCCAATTGCTTTTGCGCCAGATTTTTGGGCGATTTCGGCAATTTTACTTGAATAATTTTCATCATTCTCATTTTTTAAAACAACAACTGAACCTGAACTATAATCCTTGCCATCAATTGTGAAGCCTTCGGATATTGCACGCATTTTAAGACCGCTATTAAGACCCTGCGCAACAAAGCGGTTGAAGGCATTATTTGCGGCCTCTATAACATAGCCAACTTGTGGGTTATTTTTATCAACCGAACCTTGTTTTATAAAATCTTTTGATGCTGCACTTTGTGAAACATTGGGAACAGTGCCGCAGGTTTTAACATCCAAATTATATAAAAGCGGTAATGACCATGCGGTCACGTCATAAATCTCATCATCTTGGCCGCGTTCACGTAATTTATATTGTTTTTTGGCAAAATTTGTTTCAAGCGGAACATCGCGTTCAAGAAGATTATAGGCCAAACGCCCCGCAGGTTGCCCCCGTGCAATTATATAACTTCCCGCCGCAAAATTAGTGCCGCAGGCATTGAATGACGCATTAGCTTGCCCAACTTCTATTCCTTGGCGCGCCAAAAGCGCCGCCAATTTATCCGCGCCCGCCATATTGGTTTGTGTTGGAATTATATAGGCTTTGGTATTTGCCTTATCGGCCTCGGTGATTGCACTTTTTCTGAATTCATAGAAAGAATTTAAAATACGTGCACGATTTTGTGATGCGGTTTCAATTGTGGCAAGCGATGCAATGAAATGGTTTTTTACCGTATCTTTGAAAGTTAGAGTGTTCCCATCCTTACCAATTGCCGCCAAGCCACGCGCCGACGCCTGTTCATAAGTCATGGCAATTGCACCCTGTGACGTTGGCCATGAATCGCCATAGCCAGGGTAGAAGCCATCATAAACTTCGCGCGTGAAATAATTTATGCCAAATTTATCAAACCATTTGGCGTTACCTGCGCCAAAAATTGCACGTAAATCTTTTTGCTCTTGAGTGTGGGTTTGGTTGATTGGGTCGGCTTCTGGTGGGAAAAAGAAATTGCCATCGCGCCCCATTTCATGCGCATCAACCACAACTTGGGGGTAATATTCCAAAAATGCCTTGGTTTGCCCTTGGGTTTCGGGTTGTGTAAGGGCGAACCAATCGCGGTTTAAGTCAAAATTATAATGATTCATGCGCCCGCCCGGCCATGGTTGGTCACGTTCGGCGGAAAATTCGTCAGTATTTGGATTTGCCCCTGTTGCCTGTAAATTTGATGCCAGAAACCTTTCGCGCCCATCGGGGTTTTGACTTGGAACAATTGCAACAAGCGTATTTTTTCTTATTTCATCATATTTAGGGTCATTTTTGGTTGCAAGAATATGATAGGCAAGGCGCAAAGACGCATCCGCGCCCGATATTTCATCGCCATGAACCGAATTTGTGTACCATACAATTACTGGCTGATTGGCAATTATTGCATTTTTTTGCGCAACAGATGTTTTGCGTGGATCTGAAAGCGCGACTGAATTGGCACGGATTTCATCAAGCCTGCTTATATTTTCGCGGCTTCCAACAAAAGCATAAATAAGGCGGCGCCCTTCCCATGTTTTTCCATAATCTTTTATGACAACTCTATCGGGGGCGAATTTTTGCAAGGCTTCAAAATATTTTATTATATCACTTGGGGTGGTAATTTTTTCGCCATTATCATAACCCAAAACCTGTTTTATAGTTGGGACATTTTCGTCATATTGGGCATCGGGCCAAAAATTTGCGCCCTTATTGATTGTTTCAACTGAATTTTGCGCAAAAGCCATAACAGGCGATAGACATAGGCCAAAACCAAAAGCCATATTGGCAACAATATTTTTAACAATCGATTTAGACAAATCTATCCCCTTTTTTATCAAGATTATATCCGCCTTACCCTTAAGGCAAGATATAGATAACACTTAAATTTCAACGTTTTAGATTTTATAAAACTATACCGCGATTGGGGTATGATAAATTTTTCCAAATCAATAATATTCCCATATTATTTGGGGATTAAATTGCGAAACAATTTTAAAAAATATATTTATTATTTTGCGATTATGGGCGCATGCATTACGCCAAATCTATCATTTGCCGATGGTGAACCCACACCTTTTTTAGGGCCACAAGTTTGGAATAGCGTTCCCGCAGGTACATATTGGCTTCAAGCCGAAGGTACAAACCTATGCATCACGCGAACTTCAGGCACTTGGATTGGACAAAATACTTATTTTTCCACACAAACTTGCGGTAATTTATATGGCGCATCACTTGGGATAATTCCTGTATCATTTAGAGATAATAAGATTGCGTTTAGGATTACAAACTCTAATCAATGCGCGAGTGTGGCGCGGGGCGTCGTATTTGGTCCGCCTGCTATTGATTCATTAAATTGTGAAAGCGCAAATTCCGATGAACAAGCGTTAGGCGCGGCAAATGATCAAAAATTTACCTTCATAAGAAATTCAAACGGCACAGTAAAAATAATAACCAAAGAAAATAAATGCATTGGCGTTCAGGGGCAAAACCCACAAATCGGAAACCATCTTATCCAAGAAGATTGTGCCTCAATTCCTTCGCAAAATTTCAAGATGATTGAAATTTCAGATGCCCTTAATATCACTGATAATCAAGCATTGCGAAGGTTTGGATGGTTCAGAACCCAAACTGGCGCCTTGGCTAACGCACCTAATACTTTCTTTCGTTCAATGCGCGGTATGAATTACCCATCAGGTGATTATAGGTGGTTTGCAACGGATAATGATAGCGGGGCAAAATGCGCAATTGAATGCACACGCGACAATTCATGTAAAGCCTATACGTGGGTCAATCCAGCGGCACGAAATGGTGTGCCTATGTGTTATTTGAAAAATGCACTTAATACGCCAGTTCCTGATGCAATGACCATGTCGGGCTTTGTTAGATATTAAGGCGGGGCTTAAAATGTATATTTTTAAAAAGCAAAATGTCGCTATACGCCTTTGTTTAATAGTTTCACTTTTTTCATCAAATTTATCAGCACAAGCAATATTAAAAGCGCCAAGCGCAAATTCAAACGTCACGTCAAACGCCGATAAATTATTAAAAAGTGAAAAACCAAAAGCAGGTATTTATAAAATCAGAAGCCTGCAAACTGGAATGTGTGTAGGGCCTTGGATTAAATCTGGATTTGGGGATTCTATTGCTGGCAATGAAAACTTTGTCATGCAATTGGCAAATTGTTCGGAGCCGAATAATCCTGGCTATTATTTTAACAATTATGTTGCGCTTATACCCCATCCTTTTGGCGGATATACAATTAGAAGCGCAAGGCCAAATGATTATCGCGATAATGATGGGCGATATTCAAGATGCGCAACCATAGCGCGCGGCGTTATATTTGGCCCCGCATCTATAGATTTGCTACCATGTGAATCTGATAATGATGCAACAAGTTTTAGCCAAATTGGCAAGCCCGACCAACGCTTTAATTTAGAAAAGCTGGGTAATAATGTCTATATTATTATTACAAATAACGGTGAATGTTGGGATGTTCGCGACCAATCAACAAGAGCTGGAACTGAAATCATACGATATATTTGTAATAGTCAGGCCAATCAAAAGTTTGAATTTACTTATATCGCCCCACTAATGGCAGGTGAGGCATTAAACGGAATTAATTCGAAACGGCGATAATTTTTGGGGATTTCATGGAAAATAGGTTTAAAATAATTTTTGGAATTATTGGTTTTGGAATGATTATCTCTTTCCCTTCTTTAAGCCTTGCCAAAGATGGGGATAGATTGAATGAAACCCAAAGAATTGATTTTGTCGGTCAACAAGCGCCAATGCCGGGTGAATATGTAATTGTAAATATTGCCACAAAAATGTGCCTTGGGAAAAATATTGTTAAAGAAACCGGAAAAGAAATTCTTATTACCCTTAAATGTGATGAGGCCGCCGTTAGAAATGGCAATTATAAAGAATTTTTGTCAATCATTGCCAATCACGGCCTTGGCATAAGCATAAGAAATGCCAAATCATCTGATAAGGATGTTGCGCAAGGGAAATATGGGCAATGCGTAAATTACGACCGAAAAGATGCCGAACATAATCCGCTTTTTTGGGGTGATTGCAACAATCAAAAGACCGATGCAAAATATAAAACAAGTGGAACTTTAAGCCAAAGCTTTGACTTTGTTTATATGAGCAATAAGAGATGGGAAATTCACCCAACAGATGATTTGTGCCTTGATTTAATGCATCCTGATGGCGGCAATAGTGAAGTTGTGCCAAAGCGTTGTGATTATAGTGACAACCAACATTGGGCGGTAATTTATCGCGGCGAACTAAAAAACGGCCCAACGCGTGATGCGGTTTTAAATGATGGCTATGCCATTGATGCCAATAACCGCCTTGTAAGGGCGCGCCCTGTAAATGGTGTTAAACTACCTGCGGCACAATTTGTGACAATTGATACCACAAATGATGGGGCATGCCGCGCCGAATGTGTCAAAGATAGTAAATGCTATAGTTATTCATGGGCGCAAAAGGCACAAAATGGCACTAATAAATGCCAATTACATACTTCGCTTTCCAACCCAGTTCAACAATCAGGCTTAATTTCAGCACGGATTTTTCGACCAATTGAAGTTTGCAAAATCGATGATTGGAAACCTTGCCTGATTAAACAATGATATGGTGATATGATGAAAAATATTAAAACATTATCTCTTTTTACTGGTGCATTATTATTTTTAAGTGCGTCAAATTCCTTTGCACAAAATTCGCAAAAATCGAAATTTTTTAAGGCGCAGCCCCCAGTTGTAAACACAATTCCAACCGCCCAACCAACACAATCAGCTTTTTCGCAAGACGAATTAAAACAAATTTTTGGCGATGGTGCGCCGCGCCCTGGAATTTATTCTATTCGCGCGCTTAATTCTGGGCTTTGTTTGGGTTCTTCATTTACAAGTCGTGCTTTATCTGGCGCTTTTGTAAATAGAATTATTACTGGAAGCTGCACTGCACTTGATGCCGTGCCACCAAATGCAAGTTTTGCAGTAATTCCAAACCCATTGGGTGGCTATACAATAAGGTCATTATCATCTTGGAATGTTCCGAATACACCAAATTTGAATGTTGGCGCCTATGAGCAATGCGCAACAATTTCGCGCGGCGTTGTTTTTGGGCCTGCTGCAATAATTTTTCAAAAATGCGAAATGCCACCAAATGCAACACAATTCAGCCAAATTGGCACAGATGATCAGCGCGTAACTTTTGAAGTTGTTTCAAAAAAAATATTCATTATTCACACTAATAATGGTGAATGTTGGGATGTTCAAAATCAATCTCTAAACCCTAATACCGACATTATTCGTTGGGGCTGTACGGGAAACCCAAATCAAAAATTTGAATTTAATTATATTGGCCCGATTACCGATCAAACAATCGAAAATAATCTTGGTGCGCAAGGCTATTATAAATCAATTGTTGATGGAAGATGGCGCATGAAATATACGCCAAATATATCTTTTACTGGAACGCCATATTCATCGTCTGAAACAAAAAAAGACAATGGGCTTGAATGTTCAAATTGGTGCTTGAATGAAAAGCGCTGTGTAAATTGGGTTTATAATGCATCCGACCCTGCGATTAATCCGATTTGCTCATTTAGGGATAATTTTTCAAGCCCAATACGTTACCAAGGTTCAATTGGTGGTTCGATAAGGCATTAAAATGAAAAATTCAATCAAACTAATATCTATCATCGCCCTATCGCTATTTGCAAAAGATGCGTTCGCACAATCTGGGATGAATAATGCCACAAATTTAAAACCAATAATCAAGGGCAAAACCGTATTAAAAAGCAAAATAAGCACCAATCCTTCGCAATTAGAAATAATTGCAGGGCAATATGAAATTCACCCTTTAAACACGACAAATTGTGTTGGCGGTATAAGCAAAGGTATTACAGATGCAATAACTGGCAACTTTGGTTTCGGCCTTGGCCTTGTTAAATGCGGCGATTATACTTTCAGCAAAATTGCAATAATTCCAAGGCCTGACAAAAGATATACAATAAGGTCACATTACACGTCAGGTCTTGGTTTAAACTTTGAAACCTATAATAAATGTGCAAATATCGCGCGAAATGTCCTTTTTGGCCCAAAGGCGATTGATTTTTCACCATGTATGTCGCCACCAAATGCCACAAAAAAATCTGATATTGGGCTTCAAGATCAACAATTCACATTTACAAAAATTGACGAAAATATTTATCAGATAAAGACTTTTGATAATGAATGTTTTGACGTTCGTGGACAAAATACTGGGCTTAATACCGAAATAGTTAAATGGGAATGCAACGGACAAAATAACCAAAAATTTGAGCTGGTTTTTATTGAGCCGCTTGAAGAAGGCAGCATTATTAATGCATTGCGCGAAGATGGGCTTTATTAAATAATTGCCTATTTTGGCGCTTCAATTCTATCTTTAAAGGTAAAGCCATTTTCACTTGGCCCATTTTTAAGCGCTTCAAGCGCTTTGAAACCATCATCAAGATTTGGAATTTCGCCCGCTTTAATCCACCATAAAGCTAAATAAGGACTAATTTCTTCAAACCATTCTTTTCTACGGCGCATCACCGCAACATGCTCCATATTGCGATAGGCAAAAGCCATTAAATCATCAAAAGATTCCCAAACTGACATATTAATAATAAGATTGGGATCATCATTTATGTGTAAATCAGTGGCATTATTGCCGTCACCTTTTAAGCGCCAAATAAAACCTTTTGAGTTTTCTGCGCGCTCATTAACATTGTCCAAAGCATCCATAAAATATTTGTTTTCTGGTGCGTTGGGTGGTAGTTTAAAGCGCGCAATATTTATTTGCGCAATGTGATATTTCATGCAGGCTCTTGCTCTTGGTTTTCTTTTTTGGTGGCTTGCAATTTATCAAAATTGGCCCAAACGCCATCGCCGCCACCCCAATCGCCTTTGGTTGCGCCTTTTGAATATTCGGTTGCGCGGGCTTCAAAGAAATTGGCATGTTCAACACCATTTAATAATGGCGATAACCACGGAAGCGGGTGTTCAGAAACCCCAAAAATTGGCTCTAATTCTAATTGGGTAAGGCGCCAATCGGCAATATAGCGAATATATTGTTTAATATCATCGGCGGTCATACCCTGAACTGGACCCATTTCAAACGCAAGCTCGATAAATTTGTCTTCAAGCTCTACTGTGTGTTTGCAATTGGCAATAATGTCATCTTTTACCGCCTGTGTAAGTGCGCCGGTTTCTTTGGCAAAGGCGTGAAATAATTTCACCATACCTTCGCAATGCAAACTTTCATCACGCACTGACCATGTAACGATTTGCCCCATGCCTTTCATTTTATTGAAACGCGGGAAATTCATAAGCATGGCAAACGAAGCGAACAACTGAAGCCCCTCAGTGAAGGCGCCAAACATTGCAAGCGTGCGCAAAATATCTTCATCAGAGCCCACGCCAAAAGTTTGCATATAATCATGCTTGTCGCGCATTTCCTTGATTTCCATAAATGCCGTAAATTCAGTGTCGGGCATACCAATGGTTTCAAGCAAAAGCGCATATGCAGCAATATGGATAGTTTCCATATTTGAAAACGCTGAAAGCATCATTTTAATTTCAGTTGGTTTAAAAACGCGCGAATAGCGTTCCATATAATTATCATTCACCTCAACATCGGATTGGGTGAAGAAACGGAAAATATGGGTTAGAAGGTTTTTTTCATGCTCATTAAGTTTGGTTGCCCAATCTTTGCAATCCTCACCCAATGGCACTTCTTCTGGAAGCCAGTGAACGCGTTGTTGTTGTTGCCAAAAATCATACGCCCATGGATAGCGAAACGGTTTATACGCGTATGAAGGTGTTAAAAGACCACAATCACTTATTTTCTTTGCTTCGCTCATTGCTGCACCATATATTGTGTAAATGAAAAATAATTTATCTATATATTGCGTGATTTGATTAACAAGTCAGCCAATTTGCACAGAAATTTAAAAAAAATCTGTGAATTGAACAAAACTGCGCAACAAAATCTCCACATAATAGCAACATTGGCGCTTATAAACAAAGCATAATTCTAAAAAAGAGAAAAATTATGAAGCAAAAAAACAACCGCAGAGAGTTCTTAAATTCAATGATATGCGTCGCCTTATTATCAATGGCATCAAAACCTGTTGCCGCAAAATCCTATGACAGAAACTCGATTATAGAGGGCAACGGAACGCCAAGCCTTGTTTTCATTCACGGGCTTGATTCTGATGTATTTGTCAGTTTTAAAAAAATAACCCCGCTTCTTTCCCCAAAATACACAGTCGCAGGATTTAACCGCAAAGGCTATGGCGGCGTAAAATATTCAGGCGAAGAACGAAGCGGCAAAATAATCGCTCAGGAAATTTATCAATCTTTACAAGAAAACAATATCAAACCACCTTATATTATAATTGGTCATTCACTTGGTGGGGTTTATGCCGAATTTTTTGCAAAAATGTATTCGCATGAAACGGTAGGAATGTTACTTATTGACCCTATGGTAGAGGGACAATGGGATTTTCTTAAGTCACAATATCCCGATGCAATATCAATGATGAATTTGATAATGGCGCTTAAAAGCAAGCCAATCCGTAAAGAATTTGAGTTTTCGGGCAAATTGCATAGAGAATTAAAAACCCTGCCACCGTTTTACGGAAAGACATTGGTTTTATATTCTACTACTGTTCCTGGTCTTGCAAATGCCGATGCTTTTATTGCCTATAGGCGCAGAATTCTAACCGATCTTGCAAAATCTTATAATTCACAATTGCGTGTGTTTAATTGTGGGCATTTTATTCAAAACGAACAGCCGCAAGATGTTGTTAAAGCGATAGATGAAATCGCACTAGCAACAATTCTTGGCCGATAGATTTTCATTAAAACGTCAAAATTCTGTCATCAACCTTTTGTCATTGCAAAATAATGCATCTTTAGTGAGTAAAGAGGGCATAATATGTTTTGGGCGATACTTATTGTCACCTTATGGATATTTTTGAACTTTGGTTTATTATTTTATAAATGGTTTCAAAGCGTATTAATTCCTAAATCCCATGAAATTCATGCAATTGATTTAAGAAAGAACAAATTTGCCACAGGTAAAATTGTATCTATTTGCGTTGTAAAAGCTAACCCATTTAAAAATATTTGGTTTGGGCATATTTGGATTGTATGGCCCGAAGCGCCCCCACTTGCCAATGGTGAGTGCGAGGCGGGCTTTTATGCGCATTGCAGGTTTGAAGCGGCTATTAATTTGGCAATTTCAATAATATCACCATTGGCGATATTTTTTGGTCAAAAGCCGATAAAAGGTATAATGCGCGATGATAAAGGTCTTCATCGTGATTTTCAGCTTAATATCCAAATTGATGAAGAACATTATCAAAAAGCCATTCAAATCGATAATTTGTGGCGCCAAGAAGCTAAATATTGCCTAAGACCGCCAATCGGTGGGCAGACAATATCATGCCGTGATTATTGCTTTCAAATTGCCCAATCATTTGGCTTGAATGTTCGATTTGATAAATGGGCCGATTTTCCGCCAATTAGCTTTCATAATTTTTTGATTGAAAACAAAATTATTGAAAAGAAAAAATTGCGCCCATCAATTTCATTTTTCAAATTTGACAAATTACGCCTTGCCACTAATTAATGTTCCAAAATTTGGGATAGAAAATGCAGGCAAAGAAAATCAATTTATTTAAAACCATTTTGCTTATTGCTTTTGCATGGTTTTTGGCAAATTTATCTTTGGTTTTATTTTCTTGGGGTAAATCATATTTTGTTGATTTTGGCCCAAGGCCGACAAATTACCAATTAGATTTACGCAAAGATAAGACCAAACAGGGACATAAAATCATCTTTGTTGCCACACAGGCCGAACCCGAAAAAGCATGGTTATTTGGGCATCTATGGGTGGCATTTGACCAAACCCCGAATAATGAACCTAAAAACACCTATCAATACGGCTATTATTCAAAAGATAAGACAGAGGCGACAAAGGAATTGGCAATTGCGGTTATGAACCCTTTTGGCTTTTATTTTGGTCAAAAACCAGTTCAGGGGCAAATTCAAATTGATGACCCATGGCCACATCATATTCAATTAATTGCCCAAGTTGATGATGAAGATTTTCAAAAAGCGCTTGAAACCCATTATAAATGGCGCAAGGAAACCAAATATCTTATTCGCCCACATTGGGGCGAAAAATCCTATGCGTGCCAAGATTATGTTTTTGCAATTGCAGATACGATTGGCCTTAAAACCTATAAAAACCATTATGGCGAATTTCCACCTGAATCATTCGTGAAATTCGCCAAATTAAATGGTATTAAAGTTGAAAGTAGGCCAAGTTTTGGCGCGTATTTTCAACACGCCAAACAATAATTATTGGCAAGCCAAACATTCTTCGTAATCGGTTTTTGCGCCCATATCCATTGTTTGTTTGGTTGCATTACCAATTCCAGATGTGCCCGCAATTTGTGCCCTTTGAATTGATTTAGAGCGGCAATAATACATTGATTTAATGCCTTTTTCCCATGCCGTCCAATGAAGCATGTGAAGATCCCATTTATCAACATCACCAGGGATGAATACGTTCAATGATTGCCCTTGGCAGATGAATGGCGTTCTATCGGCGGCAAGTTCGATAACCCATCTTTGATCAATTTCAAAGGCAGTTTTGAAAACCGCTTTTTCATGCTCATCAAGGCAATCAAGATGTTGCACCGAACCTTCATTTTCCAAAATAGAAGTCCAAGTTTCGGTATTATCTTTACCTTTTGTGGCAAGCAATTTTTGCAATGCTTGGTTTTTCACACTAAATGAGCCAGACAAAGTTTTATGGGTATAAATATTCGCAGGGATTGGTTCAATACCCGCCGAAGTTCCACCACAAATGATTGAAATAGATGCAGTTGGTGCAATCGCCATTTTATGGCTAAAACGCGCCATAACACCAGATTCCGCAGCATCAGGGCAAGGTCCGCGTTCATGCGCAAGTTTAACCGATGCCGCATCCGCTTTTGTGCGAATATGTTTGAAAAGGCGATTATTCCATGATTTTGCCATCGCGCTTTCCATTGGCACACCCATATTTTGGAAGAATGAGTGAAGACCCATAACCCCAAGACCAACCGAACGCTCACGAAGGGCAGAATATTTTGCCGCCGACATTTCATCAGGTGCGCGAATGATAAAATCTTCAAGAACATTATCAAGGAAGCGCATTACATCTTCGATAAAGCCTTCATCATCTTTCCATTCAAGGAATTTTTCGGCATTCAAAGATGACAAACAACAAACAGCGGTGCGATCATTATCCAAATGGTCTTTACCAGTATGCAACATAATCTCAGCACAAAGATTTGATTGGCGAACTTTGAAGCCAAGATTCTTTTGATGCTGTGGCATTTGTTTGTTAACTGTATCAACAAATAGCAAATATGGTTCGCCAGTTTGCAAACGAAGCTCAAGGATTTTTTGCCACAATTCACGGGCGCGAATTTCACGAACTTTTTCGCCGGTTTTCGGGCTGATAAGGCCAAACATTTGATCGTCGCGCACCGCATGCATGAATTCATCTGTAATATTCACACCGTGGTGAAGGTTCAAAGATTTACGGTTAAAATCACCCGCAGGTTTGCGAATTTCCAAGAATTCAACGATTTCAGGGTGGTGGCAATCAAGATAAACCGCCGCCGAACCACGGCGCAATGAACCTTGCGAAATTGCAAGCGTAAGCGAATCCATAACGCGAATGAACGGAATAATGCCAGATGTATGACCATTGGTTGCAATCTTTTCACCAATAGAGCGAACACCGCCCCAATAAGTTCCAATACCGCCACCATTTGAAGCAAGCCAAACATTTTCATTCCATGTTTGCACAATGCCATCAAGCGAATCATCAACAGAATTCAAAAAGCAAGAAATTGGCAAACCACGCGCCGCACCACCATTAGAGAGCACAGGGGTTGCAGGCATGAACCAAAGTTTTGAAATATAATCATAAATACGCTGCGCATGTTCAATATCATCGGCATAGCAAGTTGCAACGCGCGCAAACATATCTTGAAACGATTCACCCGGAAGCAAATAACGATCTTCAAGTGTTGTTTTACCAAAATCAGTAAGCAAATCATCGCGCGAACGATCAATGACAACTTTTTCAACTAAAGACAGGCGTACAGGGCGCGGTTTGCCACGGCGCTCCTCACGGCGAGAGGGTTTTGCACTTGTGTCGATTTGGACTGCTCTATCCATATTTGCCATTTGTCTCTTAACCCTTTGGTTTTCTTTAAAAATTAATCTCAAGCCCAATCTTGGCTTTTTTAGACACAAAAATATTGTACACAAAAACTGGTTTTTGCGTTAGATATTTTTGGCTTCTTGCCTAGATGATGTGGTAGCTATGTGCCCCCGACCACAAGATATAGTGGTATCAAGTCGCGCCTTTGGTCAATATACTTTTTCATACTAAAGTGGTTTTTTCTCTTAACAAATCCTTAAGTGCCCAATTTTTCGGTATAATTTGTTAATACTTTTTGCAGAGAAAATTTTTCGCTTTTAACGCGAATCATACTGAAGAGTCACAAATAAGAGGGTCAAGAAAAATAGTGCGAAAATTTTGAAGTTTTCAACAAGAAAAAACGCGCAAAAAAGATTCGTTTCATTTTGCGCGCGAAATGATTTCTATTCCCAAATTGGCAAAGTTTCTTTGCCATAAATCTCGTCATATGTTTGGCGTGGGCGCACAATTTGCCACTTATCACCATTTACCATTACTTCGGCGGCAAGTGGGCGCGAATTATAATTTGATGCCATTGAAAAACCATAAGCACCCGCCGACATAAACACCACCAAATCATCTGGATTTATTGGCTCGACATTTCTGTCTTTTGAAAAAGTATCGCCAGTTTCACAAATTGGCCCAACAATTGTTGTTGGCATTAAATTCGTTGAATCTAAAGCCTTTTTAACTGGAAGCATTTGGTGATATGCCTCATATAATGCAGGGCGCATCAAATCATTCATTGCCGCATCAAGCACACAAAATTCACGCCCGCCATTTTCTTTTGTAACCACCGCACGGGTCAAAAGAACGCCCGCATTAGCGGATATTAAGCGCCCCGGTTCAATTTCAATTTCAACATCCAAATCACCCAAAACACGCTTTACCATTGCGCCATAGGCTTCAAGATCTGGGCCTTCAAAATCATCCTGATAAACCGCAGCAAGACCGCCGCCCAAATCAAGGCGTGAAACCTTAAATCCTTTGGCGCGAATATCATGAACCATTTGCGCCAAGACTTTATATGCCGCCTCAAAAGGTGCGATTTCGCTTATCTGGCTACCGATATGAACGGCAAGGCCACATGCGCGAATTCCGCTTAGGTTTTGTGCCCTTTCATATAGTGAAAAGGTACGTTCAACTGAAATTCCAAATTTTGAAGTTGCATAGCCTGTTGAGATTTTTTCATGACCGCCAGCAGCAACATCGGGATTTACCCGAAACACTATATCTTGTGTGTGCCCCAAATTGGTTGCAATTTGTGAAAGTGTTTCTAATTCTTGGATGGATTCAATATTAATCTGGTGGATTTGGTTTTTAACCGCAAATTCAAGCTCGGCCCGTGTTTTGCCAACACCAGAAAAAACGATTTTATTGGCTGGCACACCTGCATTTAATGCGCGCCTTATTTCACCTTCTGAAACCGTATCTGCACCCGCACCCAATTGGGCAAGGGTGTTTATGACCGCACGGTTTGAATTTGATTTAATTGCAAAGGCAATTCGTGCATTCACACCCGAAAGGCATTTTTCAAGAATTTTATAATGATGCTCTAGGGTTGCTTTGGAATAAATATAGGTTGGGGTTCCAACTTTTTCGGCAATTTCACGAAGTGGAACAGATTCGGCGCAAAATTCGCCATCGATATAGGAAAAATGTCTCATGTGGGAAAACTCATTATTATAGAGTGAAAATTAATTGGATTTTTGTTTGGCTTCTTCTTCGGCCTTTTGTTTTTCCAATTGGGCATCTTTTGCCTTTTTCTCCTCATATTCTTTTTTTGCAGGGCCCCACATTGGCGGCGCAGGTTTTAAATCACCTTGAACGCCACATGCGCTTACAAAAGCAAAGCCACAAAGCATTGTAATAATTTTCACCAAGGATTTTGCGCTTTTATTAGACATTTGCCAATTTTTCTTTCCATTTTTGCACTTGTTCCAATACATTTTTTGGTGCAGTGCCACCATAAGAAACACGTGAATTTACCGATGCCTCAACACTTAGAAGGTTGATTGCATCTTGGTTTATTCTTTTATCTATTTGCTGCATCGCTTGCAATGGCATATCGCAAAGTTCGCCAATATTATTATCTTCGGCATATTTAACCACCGCGCCAACAATATGATGCGCCTCGCGGAATGGAATTTGATGGGTACGAACAAGCCAATCGGCAAGGTCGGTTGCGGTTGAATAGCCAAAGGTTGCGGCTTTACGCATATTATCGCGTTTAAATGTGATTTTTTCCATCATCCCGATTGTTGCGGTGATTGATAACCAAAAATCTTCAAACGCACCGAATGTAAGGCTTTTATCTTCTTGAAGGTCTTTTGAATAAGTAAGTGGTAAAGCCTTTAAAAGCATCAAAAGTGCCTGATAATTACTGCCAATCCTTGCCGCTTTTGCACGAATTAATTCGGCGGCATCAGGGTTTCTTTTTTGTGGCATGATTGATGAACCTGTTGACCAATCATCCGAAAGCCGCGCAAATCCAAATTGTGCAGATGTCCAAAGAACAATCTCATCGGCAAGACGCGATAAATTCACGCATGAAATTGAAATTGCCGCCAAAGCCTCAAGTGCAAAATCGCGTGAACCAACACCATCCATTGAATTTGAATTTGGGCCATTAAAACCAAGTTCATAAGCTGTCATTTCACGGTCAATCGGATATGGCGTTCCTGCCAATGCCGATGAACCCAAAACACATTCGCCCGCATTTTCATGGGCATTTTCAAGGCGCTTTATATCGCGCGCCAACATTTCAACATAAGCCAGCAAATGATGCCCAAGGCTTACGGGCTGTGCGGTTTGTAAGTGTGTGAACCCTGGCATAATTGTTTGCACTTCACCCTCGGCACGATTTACCAAGGTTTTTTGCAAGGCGCGCAATTGATTAATTGTGCTTTCAAGGGCGCGGCGTGTCCAAAGTTTGAAATCATTTGCCACTTGGTCATTACGCGAACGACCAGTATGCAGGCGCTTTCCCGCCTCGCCAATATCATCTGTAAGGCGCGCTTCGATATTAAGGTGAATATCTTCAAGTTCAACCGAAAATTCAAAATCATTATTTTCAATTTTCTCGGCAATCTTTTTAAGGCCGGTGTGAATTGCATCCCTATCAGAATTTGAAATAACACCAGTTTTTGCAAGCATATTTGAATGCGCCAAAGAGCCATCAATATCTTCACGCCACATTTTTTGATCAACACCAATTGAGGCATTGATTGCCTGTAACGCATCGGACGGCAAAGTTGCAAAACGCCCGCCCCACATTTTTTGACCTTTGGAATTATTCTCTTTCGACATTTTTGGCCTTCAAAAACTTCTTTGCTGTGTTAATAGATGGGAATGGAAAATAAAAATCATACCAAATTCAAGAGCCTTCGCACCATTTTATGGATTTTGGTTTTTCTAGCGCTTGGGTTTATTTTATACCAAACCAATTTGCGCGTCCGCCATAGCATTAATGGCAACCCTTTGCAAAGCTATCAAAAGGGAAGTTTTGCTGCATTGGAGGTTTTGCCCAATCCGCCATCAATTGATGCACATAAATTTTTTGATAAAAACGGCAAAGAAATCACACTTTCGCAAATTCAGGGGAAAATAAAAGTTGTAAATATTTGGGCGACATGGTGCCCGCCATGCGTTCGCGAAATGCCAGAACTTGCGCAATTTGCGCAAAATCACAAATCTAAAGGCGTGATTGTAATTCCAATTTCAATCGATAAGCCCGAAGAAAAAGAAAAAGTGCAAAAAAAACTTAATGAATTATCGGGTGGCAGATTAGAATTCTATCAAGACCCCAAAATGGAATTACCCTTTGCCCTTGCTGTTAAAGGCTTTCCAACAACCATAATTTATGATGAAAACAATAAAGAAATTGCCCGCATACCATCAACACCAAAATGGGATGGCGATGAGGCAAATGGCTTGGTCGACTTGCTATTATTGCAAAGCAAAAATATTGATAAATAAATATAATATAAATAGTAATAATGCCTATTGAACTAGTTTCAAATTAAATTTATTAGTTTGAAGCTATTTATAACTGGGGGCATTATGAAAAAAATATTTTCTATTCCGTCTTTATTAATTTTATCTGCTTGTGCAACGCCATATGTACCCCCAGCTTTAACATCTACGCCACCAGCAGTTTGGAGCGGGACAGCAAGTATTTCTAAACTCGCAGATTCGCCTGGTTATTCATTCGGAATAAAAAAGGTTGGCGATAATATTTATGAAGAATGGAGTGAAACAACGCGTAATGGCTTTATAGCCGATGAAATTCACTACAGAAATCCATTCGGAAAAGAAATAATTGTTCCCGCTAAAACAATTGTACACGCAGAACAATTGAGCGTTACGCGGGTTACAACTTATGGCGGCATAAGAACTGGGCAGACTAATTTGAATCAAGAAATCGACCCAATTGAATGGTGTTTCAAACTAGAAAAGCAAGCATCATGCATCTTTTGGGAAGGTGAAACCCGTGCCAGATATATTGACATGTACCCACTTTCACAGCGTATCTTCTTTGGTTTTAATGCTAATGGAATGATTGGTCCAATGCCTAAAATCGAAGAGGCAAAAGTTGACTTTGGTGGCCCAATTCGTTTTTATGAGAGAATTGAAAAGATTGATAATAACGGAATTCAAATCAATACTTATTCTAAAGATGGTAATGAGATTGAACGGTTAAGCAGTAAAGGTAACCCTGCGTCATGGGTAGGGGATCAAAAAGTTCATTATAAGGATTATATTTTTACGCCCATAAAAGATGATAGCGGTAATATTACAACCGTAAAAGTTGAGAGCTCAAAACAAAACTAAGCGGCTTTTTTTGATTTTTTATGGTTCACATAAAAATGATGCGCCATTAAATCGGCAAGAATATGTGCATCTAAATC
>JAPUEP010000027.1 GCA_027492515.1 Hyphomonadaceae bacterium | reverse complement strand
AATGTTTCCGATTGGCTCAAGTAATCTTTGATGGTTGAACCAGTGAACCAATTCGAGGGTTGCAAATTCAATCGCTTCGATTGATTTCCATGGTCCATTTCTGTGAATGACTTCTGCTTTGTAAAGTCCGTTTATGATTTCAGCCAAAGCATTGTTATAGCTATCGCCGACGCTGCCAACTGATGGCACTATTCCCGCCATTGTTAGGCGTTCGGAATATCTGATTGAAACATACTGGCTGCCGCGATCTGAATGGTGAATAAGGCCCATTTGGTGCGGCCTACTTTCATGAAGCGCCTGTTCCAACGCGTCTAGCACAAAGTCAGTATTCTGCGATTGGCTTGCGCGCTAACCAACTATTCTTCGCGCAAAAACATCAATTACAAAAGCAACATATACAAATCCTTTCCATTTTGAAACATAGAGCATTTCAAGGAAAAGTGGATACTGGTTTTCCGATAAGAAATGCGGCAAGGATAAATTTGAAATCGGACACCCAAAGCATGTTCGGCGCAGTTGCACGGAAGTTACGACTTACTTGGTTAAGTGGGCAAATTGCCTTGCTGTCGCTAAATGTAGTTTTTTGACGCTTGCCTCGAATTACACCATGAATACCAAGGGTTTTCATAAGACGCTCAACAGTGCAGCGAGCAATAATAAAACCTTCACGCTTCATCTGGTGCCAAGTTTTCTTTGCGCCGTAAACTTTCTTATTTTGCACAAAACTCGTTCTATTTCTTTCTTGAAATAAATATCACGCCGTGCACACATCGACAATTTGGACGTATCAACTCGACAGGAAACATGCTTGTAATAAGTAGATGGGGCAATCGGCAGAACTTTGCAAATAGGCTCGACCCCATAAGTGTCACGATATTCATCAATGAAATAAATTACTTCTTGAACGGGCCGCCCCGCTCCGCCTGCGCAAAACACGCCGATGCTTTGCGTAATATCTCATTGGCTTGGCGAAGTTCCCGAGCCTCACGTTCCAAGGCCTTCATCTTCTCCGAAACATCCGTGGCAATGCCAACCCGCTTGCCGCCATCAACCTCAGTTTTCTTGACCCATTCATTAAGCGATTGCGCAGCGCATCCAATCTTTGATGAAACTTATAAGATAGTTTCCCAGCGTGATTTATAATTCGTCTTGTAAACGGATTCGCGAATTCTTAGGGTGCGACAAATTGCCATCGGGGGTTGTTGAAATACCCCATAGGGTATATGTTGTCTATGAAACTACGAGGTATCAATGTCTAAACACCCATCACATATCAAGAAAGTGCCAAACATAAATCGGGCAATTGGACAGCTTGAAGCAGTCAAGCGTATGATTGAGTCCGAAAATTATTGCATTGATATTTTAACCCAACTTCGCGCAGCGCGAAATGCAATTAAGTCAATCGAATTGGGGGTTTTAGAAGTCCATATGCGAGCCTGCCTGCGCCGCTCGCTTCATGATAGCGTTGAACAGCAAGAGTTGAAACTCGCAGAAATTGTCAATTTGCTCAAGAAATATGAATAGAGCCTTAAATGGATAACCAACATCATTCTTGTCACACAGGCGAAGCGCACGAGCATCGCGTCAGCGCGGTTCCTATGGGCGATGCAACCGATACTCAAACCTACACCTGCCCAATGCACCCGCAAATTCGCCATATCGGACCAGGGAGTTGCCCTATTTGTGGCATGGCATTGGAGCCTGCCGAATTTGCACTATCTGACAAACCCGACCCCGAATTGGTCGATATGACCAAAAGATTTTGGGTGTCTTTGGCCTTGTCTTTGCCATTATTAACAAAAGTAATGGGTGAACATTTTATCCCTTGGATACATGAGAATCTAAACAATGATTGGGCGCGTTTTGCACAGATGGCATTGGCAACGCCAGTAGTATTGTGGGGCGGCTGGCCATTTTTCGTGCGCGGGTGGCAATCTTTGCGGACGTTAAAGTTAAACATGTTCACTTTAATAGCTCTAGGCGTAGGTGTCGCTTATTTCTATAGCTTGGCGATAACAATTTTCCCTCAAGCCTTCATGTCCTTGATGGGGCAGAATCGCCCGCCTGAAGTCTATTATGAAGCGGCAGCAATTATCACAACCTTGGTATTATTGGGGCAGGTGTTGGAACTCAAGGCACGCTCACAAACCAATAGTGCTTTGCGGGCATTGTTTGACCTCGCGCCAAAAACCGCCCGCTTAATTGGGGCTGATGGGCAAGAACGCGATGTCGCTATAAGCGAAGTCATGGTAGGCGATAAATTAAGGGTTCGCCCAGGCGAAAAAATCCCAGTTGATGGCGTGGTTATTGACGGCCATAGCTCGGTCGATCAATCAATGCTGACAGGCGAATCCTTGCCCGTTGAGAAAAATGAGAATGACAAAGTTACTGGCGCGACCCTTAATGGAACAGGTGCGCTGGTAATTCGCGCTGAGCGTGTTGGTCTTGATACAATGCTTTCGCAAATAGTGGCGCAAGTTGCCAAAGCACAAAGATCCCGCGCGCCAATTCAGCGCATGGCGGATATTGTATCGGGTTATTTCGTGCCGATTGTTGTTCTGGTGGCGCTCACAACTGCTCTAATTTGGGGCGTTTGGGGGCCAGAACCAAGGCTTGGTTTTGCTTTATTAAACGCGATTGCAGTTCTAATAATTGCTTGCCCCTGCGCCTTGGGCTTGGCAACGCCAATGTCAATAATTGCGGGGACAGGCCGCGCGGCACAAGTGGGCATCTTAATCCGTGACGCTGCGGCTCTGGAGAGCTTTGAAAAAGTCGATACTCTGATTATTGATAAAACGGGAACTCTGACTGAAGGCAAACCGCGTTTGATTGAACTGGTGGCTTTTGATGGGTTTGAATATGACGAAATCCTGCAACTAGCAGCTTCCCTTGATGCTTTGAGTGAACATCCCTTGGCGCAAGCAATAGTAAATGCTGCAAAAGAAAAATCGCTTCAGTTGTTGCAAGTTGATAATTTCCAATCAGTAACCGGAAAAGGTGTAACTGGGACTATAAATGGCCGCAAAATCATGATTGGCAACCGCGCTTTGCTCGAAGCTGATGCGGTAAATTGCGAAGAGCTTATTGCTCGCGCCACCCCATTTAGAGAACAAGGTCAAGGCGTAATCTATTTGGCAATTGCAAATGTCGCGGCCGGCCTAATTGTAGTTGCCGACCCAATTAAACCAACAACAAGTCAAGCACTAGAACAACTAAAGGCGCTGGGTATAAAAATTGTAATGCTGACTGGCGACAATGTAACCACCGCCAAAGCGATAGCTGATAAATTGAAAATCGATGACTTCCAAGCCGATGTCTTGCCAACCCGCAAAGCAGAAATTGTGCAAAAATTAATGAGCCAAGGCCGTTTAGTTGCGATGGCAGGTGATGGCGTAAACGACGCTCCCGCGCTTGCATCCGCAAGTGTTGGCATTGCAATGGGCAATGGTACCGACATTGCAATGGAAAGTGCAGGCATTACTTTGATTAAGGGCGACTTGTTGGGGATTGTTCGCGCCCGCCGCTTAAGCCGTTCCGTGATGAAAAATATTCGCGAGAATTTGTTTTTCGCTTTTATTTACAACGCCTTGGGCGTGCCAGTCGCCGCTGGGATATTATACCCTTTTTTCGGTATTTTGTTGTCGCCAATTATTGCCAGTGCCGCGATGGCATTTAGTTCATTTTCGGTCATAGCCAATGCTCTGCGCCTGCGAAGTGTGAAAATATGAAGCAGAGTCTATTGCGAGAATAAAGCAACATTAAAAAGGAGACTATAATGACGAGTGACCATAGAAAAAATCATATCACCAAAGGAAGATTGGTGTTTTACGGTTTCTTGGCAATTGCGGGGGTTTTGTTGTTTACCGAACACCGTGCGCACGTCCTCGGAGCCCTTCCATTTCTTTTATTGCTTTCGTGCCCATTAATGCACTTATTTATGCACCATAATCATGGCACTCATAA
>JAPUEP010000026.1 GCA_027492515.1 Hyphomonadaceae bacterium | reverse complement strand
AAGGCAATAACAGATTGCGCACCCATTATATAAGTGCGCGCAATCATTTTATTTTCAATCTTCTGAAGCCCCAAAACAGAGAATGGGGAATTATGTGTCCCGTTTACAATTGCATCAATTTCAGACGGGTTTAAATTCAAATCACTCTCCAGATGTCCGAAGCATATTCAGATATTGTCCTGTCGGAGGAGAACCACGACATATTGGCAGTATTATGAATAGCTTTCTTTGCCCAAGAAGACTGGTTTTTCCATGCTTTGTCAATATTGCGTTGCGTATCATAATAATCTTCAAAATCTGCCATTAGCATGAACCAATCGGAAACATGCAAATCATGCACTAAATCCTTATATCTATTCGGATCATCAGGTGAGAATAGGCCGTCATTTATTTCATGCAATGCCTGTGCAAGTTCGGCATGTGAGTTGATAATTTCAGATGGTTTATAGCCAGCTTTGCGAATATCATCGACCTGCTGGGCAGTTTTGCCAAAAATAAAGATATTATCAATTCCAACATTATCTTTAATTTCAATATTCGCGCCATCTAATGTACCAATCGTAAGCGCACCATTAAGCGCAAGTTTCATATTGCCTGTGCCCGATGCTTCAAGCCCTGCGGTTGAAATTTGTTCCGATAAATCGGCGGCAGGAACAATCATTTCAGCCATTGAAACATTGTAATTTGGCGGGAAGACCACTTTTAATAAATCGCCCACACTTGGGTCTGAATTAATGCGGCGCGCCACATCATTGGCAAGTTTGATTATTTGCTTGGCGCGGTAATATGAGCTTGCAGCTTTACCTGCGAATAATTTTACGCGTGGTATCCAATCGCGTTCGGGATGATTACGAATTTGATTATATAAAACAATAGTTTCGATAATATTCAAAAGCTGGCGCTTATATTCGTGAATACGCTTAATTTGCACGTCAAACATTGCATTCGGGTCAAGTTTTACGCCAGTTAATTTGCGCAAATATTCCGATAATGCCACTTTGTTTTGATATTTAACTTCCATAAATTTCTTTTGGAATTCACTATCATCGGCGAATTTATTCAAATCGGCAATTTTGGTTAAATCGGTCAAAAAGCCATCACCAATTGCTTCTTTGGTTAGGTTTACAAGGCCTGTATTACATTGATAAAGCCAACGGCGTGGGGTTATACCGTTGGTTTTATTGTTAATACGGGTTGGATATAATTGATGAAGCCCCGAAAATACGGTTTTACGCATTAATTGCGTATGAAGCGCGGCAACGCCATTTACCGAATGCGAACCAACAAAAGCCAAATTTGCCATGCGAACACGGCGTTCACCATGTTCATCAATAAGTGAAATTTGCGATACAAAATCATTATCATCAGGTTTTGCAATGCGCGCTTCACGCAATATTTTGGCATTGATTGCATAGATAATTTGCATATGGCGCGGCAATAAACGCTCAAACAATGGCAGGGGCCATGATTCAAGTGCTTCTGGCAATAATGTATGATTTGTATAGCCAAAGGTTGCGATTGTGATTTTCCATGCTTCATCAAATGTCAAATTATGCACATCAAGCAAAATGCGCATCAACTCGGCAACTGAAACCGCAGGGTGGGTGTCATTAAGTTGAATTGCAACCTTATCTGGCAAAGTGCGAATATCGCCCGAATATTGAATATGACGGCGCACAATGTCTTGGATTGATGCCGATGAAAAGAAATATTCCTGACGAAGGCGTAATTCTTGCCCCGCAGGTGAAGAATCGGCAGGATATAAAACACGGGTTAAAGATTCAGCGCGGTTTTTACCTTCTAAAGCACCAATATGATCGCCCGCATTAAAGGCATCAAGGCGAATTGGGTCAATTGCGTGTGCGGTCCAAAGGCGAAGTGTGTTTACGCGTTTGCCCTGATAACCAACAACAGGCGTGTCAACCGCCGATGCGATTACTGATTCACCAGCAATCCATTTTGTAAGGCCAGTTTCATCGGCTTCAACACGACCACCAAAAGATACTTTATACGCACTTTCGCGGCGTTCAAATTCCCATTGATTACCATATTCAAGCCAAGTTTCAGGTAATTCAACCTGCCAACCATTATCAATCCTTTGGCGGAACATACCATTCACATAACGAATACCATATCCATAAGCAGGTAAATCAAGCGATGCCAAGCTTTCCATAAAACATGCCGCAAGCCGCCCAAGGCCACCATTGCCCAATGCCGCATCGGGTTCGATTTCACGAATTACATCAAGGTCAACGCCAAGCGCATCAAGGGCATTCTTAATATCTTCCATAACGCCAAGGTTTGAAAGACTGTCACGTAAAAGGCGACCGATAAGGAATTCTAATGATAAATAATAAACCCTTTTTGCGCCTGCGCGGTGGGCGGCGCGGGTTGATGCCATCCATTTATCAATAATTCCATCACGGATTGTAAGGACGGTTGCCGCAAGCCAATCATGTGGGCGCGCTGCCTTTGTGTCTTTGCCGATGCGATACATTAGGCAATCGACAATTTTATCTGCCAAAGGCGGTAATTTCACATTTTCGTTCAATTCAGGGGATAGTATATTATTCATTAGAACGCCCATAATTTACATTGTTTTTGCAAATGAAATCGATTGCGCACGATTCAACCCGCATAATTTAGAATTATTAACTGCCACAAAAATATATGGTTTGGCAAATCGTAAAGTCGGTTTTTTGCTATTTTTTATAAAATAACCGCATTTTACCTGTTTGTTAATTTCATGGCGTTTGCGATTTTTGTTGATAGATTGTTTTCATCACCAAAAATTTGATCAATATTTTTGCCGATTTTCCTTTGCCAATTCGGGCGCTCTTTATCGGTCCCTGGAAGATTTACCGAAGTTGCTTCGCGCGCCAAATCTTCGATTTGTATGATGGCGATTTTTGCATTTGAAATTGCAATATAATTGTGGATTGCGATGATTATTTCATCATTAAGTGTGGTAGATTTATGGTTTTCATCCAAAAGATTGCTAGCTTTTAGTGCTTCAATTAATGATTGAATTTCTTGATTACGTTCCAAGCGTGCATTTGATGCATCATCTTTATTGAAAATCCCCAAGTTTTCACGTTCATCAATATCAATTCCATCCCACCAACCTGCAAGGGGTGGTAAGTCATGGGTAAAGGCACAGGTGAAGCTATTTTGTGGGTAATCTTTGGGCCGTTTAAAACTATTATTTTCGCATTCAAAAGGTAAAACTTTGTATGAGAAGATGTTTTGCGATTGCATATTCTCACTAAAGCCAAAAGGTACAGTTCCCAAATCTTCGCCAATGATAAGGCATTGGTTTTTGTGGCTTAGTAGTTTTAGAAGCCGCAATATATGCTCAAACGGATAATTTACATAAGTTCCATCTGCGCCATTCATGCCATTTGGAACCCAAAACAGGCGCATTAAACCCATTGCATGATCAATACGCAAAGCGCCCGCAAAGCGCATATTGGCATTAAATATTTCTTCTAATTTGCACAATTTATCTTCGATAATTTTGTGGGGTATATAGGGTGGCAATCCCCAAACTTGCCCCTGCGGGCCAAGCGGGTCGGGCGGCGCGCCAATTGAAATATTCCCCGCAATTAAATGACTATTGCACCAATTTTCAGCGCCCATTGGCGCTGCACCAATTGCCAAATCAAGATTAAGGCCAATTGGTAAATTAATATCGCAAATTTCATTTAATTGCCCGTTGGCGATGAATTGCAAATATTTTTGAAATTCAATTTCATATGAATATTTTTGTTTGAATTCTTTTACGACTGATGGTGATTTTTGCTTTAAATCATCGGGCCAATTGGCATTATAAATATTATCAATAGATTCAAAAACCGCATAATCATCAAGGCTTTGTGGGCCATTGTTGCAAAAATCATTAAATGCTTTTGTGGCGCGATTTTGGGCGAATGATTTTTGTAAAATATCGCGTTTTTTCGCCCATATTTCTTTATATAAAACATTTGGGCTTTTTTGTTCATGGGTAAAATCAA
>JAPUEP010000025.1 GCA_027492515.1 Hyphomonadaceae bacterium | reverse complement strand
AGGCTGAAATGTCAGGCGCACGCCAAAGCCTAAGCCGTATTGAAACCCGCCTTGATAATGAGGTGAAGAAATGAGTGTTTTGCACATTGGCGGCTATGCCAGCCTTTTTGGGGTGCGCGATTTGGCGGGCGATATTGTTGAACGCGGCGCGTTCGCCTCAAGCCTTAAATCATTGCCCGCCCCATCAATACGCATGCTTTATCAACACGACCAAAGCCGCCCGATTGGTGAATGGCTAAAGGCTTTCGAAGATGAAATCGGCCTTTGGGTAGAAGGCAAGATTTATGACGCAAATCCCGATGGGCGCCTTGCGATTGCAATGATTAATGGCGCGCAAATGGACGGGCTTTCAATTGGTTTTCGAACTTTAGACTTTGCACCAACCAATGATGGGCGGGTTTTAAAGCAAATTGATCTTCGTGAAATTTCACTTGTGGGGTTTCCGATGCTTCCAAGGGCGCGTCTGCGCGTAACTGGAAAAGATGCGGCAATCGCCGCCTAATATTAGGAGAATGAATGACAAATCTGGAACAAAAAATCGCCCCTTCAAATATGAAGGCGGCACAGAATGAACTTATGGGCGTTTTCAATGCTTTCCAAGAAGCAAATGATAGCCGCCTTGCCGAAATTGAAAAGAAAGTGGTTGCCGATGTTCTTTTAGAAGAAAAAGTTGACCGCCTAGATAAAGCTTTATCGCATGCACAGGCAAGCCTTGATAAAATTGCGCTAATTAATGCGCGTTCACCAGCCGCAACTGAGGCTAAATCGGTTTCAGAACATAAACAAGCATGGTCGCAATATATGCGCCGTGGTGATGAGGCGGCATTAAACCGAATTGAGGCCAAATCACTTTCTGTTGGTGTTAATTCAGATGGTGGCTATGTTGCCCCGCCAGAGGTTCAGGCAACGATTGATAGAATTTTGTTTGCAATTTCGCCAATGCGCCGCCTTGCAAGTGTGCGTCCAACATCGGCGGCAGTTTTCAAAAAGCCAATGTCAATTTCAACCGCCCAAGCAGGTTGGGTGGCAGAATCCGGTGCACGCACAACAACCAATACGCCATCACTTGATTTAGTATCTTTCCCAATCGGTGAATTATACGCAAGTGCAGCAGCAACCCAAACAATTTTGGATGATGCCTTGGTGGATATGGATAGTTGGCTTGCCGGTGAAATTGCACAAAGTTTCGCGATTGCCGAAGGCACAGCTTTCATCACAGGTGATGGCGTGAATAAGCCAAAAGGTATTTTGGCCTATACAATTGCCGCCGAAGGTTCGCAAACTTATGGTCAAATGGGTTATGTGGCAACAGGTGTCGCAGGTGGCTTTGCGGCAACTAACCCAATTGATAAATTGGTTGATCTAACTTATGCGCCGCGCACACCATATCGTGCCAATGCATCCTTTATGATGAACCGCCGCACATTGGGGCAGGTGCGTAAATTCAAAGATTCAACTGGTCAATATATTTGGCAACCTTCATTGGTGGCTGGGCAACCAACCACATTATTGGGCTTCCCAGTTTATGAATGTGAAGACATGCCAGATATTGCCGCAAGCTCTAACTCAATTGCATTTGGTGATTTTGAAAAATCATATTTGATTGTTGATAGAACTGATTTGCGTGTCCTACGTGATCCATATTCAAACAAACCATTTGTGATTTTCTATGTCACCAAACGCGTTGGTGGCGGCGTGCAAGATTATGACGCGCTTAAATTCCTTAAGTTTTCTGTAAGCTAGGGGGCGCGCATGTTGATAGTTTTGGCGGGGCCAAGTGAAGACCCAATCAGCCTTGTTGAAGCGCGCAATTATTTGCGTATCGCCCAAGATGGTGATGATAATTCTTTATCGCTTCTTATTAAGGCAGCTTGTGAGCGCGTGGAAAACAAACTCCATAAAGCATTGGTAACACGCAAGTTGCGCCAAAGCTTTTCAAGCGTTGAAATCACACGCGCAGTCGAATTTGCCAGAAGGCGAAAATGCAAGGTTGAACTTGTTCCTGCTTTTAATGATGTAACTTCAATTAGCGCCATTAACAGCTTGAATGTGGATGGAAATATGGTTTCCGCTTCACTTTCCTTGGTAAGTCTAATTGATGGCAAATTCATCTTGAATAATTATTCCCAAGGCCTTGAAATTGAATATTTCACAGGCTTTGGAAATGCCGCAAATGTGCCCAATTCTTTCAAACTTTTCGTCTTGGAAGAATTGGGGCGCATCATTCAAAATCGCGATAATGAAAAATATCAAACCGAAATCGCGGCAGTTTTGGGGGCGCGCCTATGATTGAAGAAATCAAAGATGCGATATTTAATTCACTATCGCAAAATGTGGGTGTGACCAATCAATTGGGCAATCCACTTCGGCTTTATGATGCACCAATTAAGCACGCAGCTTTCCCATTCATGTTTTGGCGAAGGATTGAAACCAAACCAATTGCCCAAGATTATTCAAGCGCGTCAGAGATTACGGCAACCCTTGAAATTGTGTGCAAAAACACAGGGCAAGAAGCCGCCAAAAAGGCGGTTGAGGCGGTTTCAGTTTGGGCACAAACCGCAAAGCCAAATGTGAACGGTGTAAACATCGCAATGCTTATGTGCGCATATTCCGATGTTTTTCGCGCCATTGATGGGCGAACTTTTTTGGGTGTGGTGCGCCTTAAAATTATTGCGGAATAGATTTTCCTCCCCTGCGAACAAAGTTCGCGGGGGAGGTGTCACCCGAAGGGTGACGGAGGGGGCAGCGAGCAATGCGAGCATCAATCATTGCTTAAATTACAGAGGCTCGTTTCACTCGCGCCCCCTCAGTCACTTCGTGACAGCTCCCCCGCTTTGCAGGGGAGCATAGAGAAAAGGAAAAACAAATGGCATTACAAGCGGGAAGGGACATTCTTCTCAAAATATCAGATAATGCGCAAACGCCAACATTTGTAACAATTGGCGGTTTACGTGCGCGAACAATTGCGCTTTCGGCAAAAACCATTGATGGAACCTCATCCGATTCAATTGGCAATTGGCGCGAGCTTTTACCTGGCGCAGGGCTTAAGGAAGCAACAATTTCAGGCTCTGGCGTATTTAAAGATTTGGCATCCGATGAAATGGTGCGCAGCGCATTTTTCAATCAAGAGGCACGAAATTGGCAATTAATAATCCCAAATTTTGGGCGAATTGATGGCAGTTTTATCATCACCCAATTAGAATATGCGGGCAATTATGATGCCGAAGCCAGCTTTTCAATGACCCTAACTTCGGCGGGTGCATTAGGGTTTGTGGCGACATGATTGCAAATGAAAAACGCGGCGAAACCATTATTTCAATCAATGATAGGCCATATATTTTATGCCTTACCCTTGGTGGTTTGGCAAAAATTGAAACCGCCTTTGGTGTAAATGGCCTTGAACAGCTTGATACGAAATTTCAAAGCCTAAGTGCGAATGATGTGATTTTGCTTTTGGCAATTTTGCTTGAGGGTGGTGCAAACCCCCTTACGATTGATGAAATTAAAAGCGCCAGAATTGATACAAATTGCGTTGTTGCGGCAATCTTAAAATGCTTTGCGATAAATATTGGGGCGCAATAATGCCATTTGCCGAAATGTTATTGGCGGCAATCCGAATGGGCATAAAGGCCCAAGATTTTTGGTGCTTAAGCCTTTTGGAATGGCGCAATATTTTTGCGCCCAATTCCCAAAATTTCACCCGCAAAGATTTAGATAAATTAATGCAAAACCTAAAAGAGGAATAAATGGCAGATAATCAAAGCCTTAATGATGCCCAAAATGCATTAAATGATTTTGCCAATCATGGCGCCAAAGATGCCGCTAATATGATTGCCCATTCATTTCACATTGCAGGCAAAGATATTGCCAATGCTTTGGCGGATGCCGCAAAAAGTGGCGAATTATCGTTCAAAAAACTTATAAGCACGATTTTGCGTGACCTTTCATCAATGGCAATTCGCCAAAATGTTACCAAGCCGATTGAAAATGTGCTGACGCAAATTTTTTCAACCATTCCCAAATA
>JAPUEP010000024.1 GCA_027492515.1 Hyphomonadaceae bacterium | reverse complement strand
CTTGTTGCCTTGGAGCAATCGAAACTTGGTGACACATTATTTGGGCTTTGCGCGAATGAAAAAGGTGCGAATAAAAAACCACTAAAACAAACTATAAAAGATAAAATAAAGCGCATAAAAACCCCAATGAATATATGAATCACATTGTATCGCAATTATGATTTTTTTATGTCCTTTAAAAGCAAAAAATATTGCACACCTCCCCCTCTTCAAAAATATCGCAATGCACGCTAAAGAGCGCGCACTTAAAAGGATTTTTATTATGGGTTTTAAATGTGGCATTGTTGGTTTGCCGAATGTGGGTAAATCAACACTTTTCAACGCTTTGACAAAAACGGCATCTGCGCAGGCGGCAAATTACCCTTTCTGCACAATCGAACCCAATGTTGGCGAAGTGGCAATGCCAGAGCCGCGCCTTAATGAACTTGCGAAAATTGTTGGCTCGAAAGAGATTATCCCTACACGCATGAATTTTGTTGATATTGCGGGTCTTGTAAAAGGCGCATCAAAAGGTGAAGGTTTGGGCAATCAATTCCTTGCCAATATTCGCGAATGCGATGCCATTGCCTATGTTTTGCGTTGCTTCGATAATGATGACATCACGCATGTTTCCAACAAAATCGACCCATTGGATGATTTGGAAGTTGTTGAAACCGAATTAATGCTTGCCGATCTTGAAAGCGTTGAAAAACGTATTCCTGCCTTGGAGAAAAAGGCAAAGACTGGCGATAAAGAAGCAAAACAAACTTTGGCACTATGTTTAGAGGCCAAAAAACTTCTTGATGACGGTAAACCTGCGCGTCTTTTCACGCCTGATGCCGAAGATGAAAAAGCATGGAAAATGATGATGCTTTTGACCGCCAAAAAAGTTTTATTTGTTTGCAATGTTGATGAAGATAATGTGGCAACAGGTAATGATTATTCACGCCGCGTTGAAGAATATGCAAAATCGCACAACGCCGAAAGCGTGGTTATTTGCGCGCAAATGGAAGCTGATTTGGCAGCTTTATCAGACGAAGAAGCCGCAGAATATCTTGAGGCGGTTGGAATGGAAGAGCCAGGTCTTAATCGCCTTATTCATAAGGGCTACGACCTTCTTGGCCTTGCCACTTATTTCACTGTTGGCCCAAAAGAAGCACGTGCATGGACAATTGAAAAAGGCTGGACCGCACCAAAAGCAGCCGGCGTTATTCATGGCGATTTTGAAAAAGGCTTTATACGCGCCGAAACAATTGGCTATGAAGATTTTGTGAAATTCAATGGCGAATCTGGCGCCAAAGAAAACGGCAAAATGCGCCTTGAGGGCAAAGAATATATCGTTAAAGACGGCGATGTAATGCATTTTAGATTTAATAATTAGAATATTATGAACTTAAATAATTCTATTTATATACAGATTTTACTAGTAATTATTGCTGCTACACTAATATTTGTTATTGCCAAAATATATGGCAAAATAAAATTTTTAGTCTCGCAACACTCTTATTTAAAACTTTTTCTTATAGCGCTATTTATACCAGCGACAGGTGAAGAGATTTTATTTCGCGGCGGTCTGATTTTTACACGATCAGAACCGCAGTCCTTTGTTGCATTCTCTATAATTTCATTAGTGTTTTTTATTGCGTGGCATTATCTAATGTCAAAATTTTTGCCCAATTCAGATTCTCAAACCTTCAAGAAATTTTGGTTTCTTTTTTGTGCCGGAATAATTGGTGTCGTTGGAAATATTCTGGTTTTTCTAAATGGTAATTTGTGGGGCGCAATTTTGTTTCACGCATTAATCGTTTCATTATGGCAAAAATTTTTCTCGGGTATTTTATGGTTTTCACATAGTGAAAAAAATGAATATTAATTCTACTTTTTTGTAATTAATCTCCATAAACTTTTACAACCGCATTTCCCACTTTGTGACCGCTGTCGACATAGTGGTGGGCGTCTATCATTTGGTTGAAAGTGAAGGTTTTTGAAATTACTGGGCTGTATTCGCCGTTTTTTGCAAGTTCGGTAAGAAAATTCATATCATCAACTTTTGGAACCATAGAACCAATAATTATTTTTTTTGAATTGGTAAGATTTGTAAAAATTGAAGAAAGCAATTGCGGTAAATTTGAAATCACCGCCAAAAAGCGACCGTTATTCTTCAAAAGATTCTGTGAAATTTTGAATGGGAAATTGCCAACATTGTCCATGATAATATCAAAAATCTCACCTATATCTTCGATATTTTGGGTGTTGTAATCAAAAACTTGATGCGCCCCAAGGGATTTAGCCAATTGTGCATTTTTCGCGCTACAAATTGCGCTAATATGTGCGCCAAAATGTTTTGCAATCTGAATTGCCGCTGTTCCAACTGCACCAGATGCACCATTTATCAGGATTTTTTGCCCCTTTTTTATCTTGGCTTTTCGCAAAAATCCCAATGCAGCCAATGCGCCAAAACACATTGCGCCGCCTTCTTCAAAACTAAAATTATCAGGTAAAATACAAACCAAATCATTTTGATTAAATGTTTTATATTCAACATAGCAGCCAAATTTTGTGTCTGCATATGCAAACACCCTATCACCAACTTTAAACTTGTTTACGTTTTGACCGACCGCCTCAACAATTCCTGCAAGTTCCATCCCTAGAATTTGCATTTTTGGCTTGGGATAGCCAAATTGCGCCTTAAACATTGGCGTAAAACCTTTTGGGATAGTAAGGCTTCTAATGCGCCAGTCCGCAGCGCATACATTTGTTGCATAGTTTTTGATTAAAATTTCATCGGGCTTGGGCGTTGGTTTTTCAATTTCTTTTACTTTTAAAACTTCTGGTGGGCCATATTCTTCAAAAACATATGCTTTCATAAAATCTCCAATTTATTGATTTTATGCTATAAAGCCGCTAGCAAGGTCTAAAGGTAAAGCAATTAACATTTGCGTTTTTAATTCTGTGGGTTTTGTGAATTTTGTCCATTCCTTTTATAAAAAATCTTGATTTTAAATATGGTGAGGTTTCACAGCTTTCGCCTTTGATTGCGCGTGTGGTTTGTAATAATCCATCACCTTTCACTTTTTATGGGACGGGAACTTATTTAATCGGGCATGATGATTTGGTAATTATCGACCCCGGCCCCAATGATGATGAACATTTGGCGGCTTTAATTAAAGCTATTGATGGGCGTGTTGTTTCACATATTTTAATAACCCACCCCCATGCCGACCCTTCCCCCCTTGCCCCCCAATTATCGGGTGTAACCGGTGCAAAAATTTGGGGTAAGTCCGAAAATAAAGGCCATAAACCAATATCACATGAAACCGAAGAAGGCGATGATTTCGGCTTTACCCCTGATTTTGAAATTAATGATGGGCAAAAAATCCAATGTGATGGTTTTGAAATTGAATGTATTGCAACCCCTGGGCATACATCGGGGCATTTTTGTTTTGCTTTAATATCTGAAAATGCTTTATTTTCAGGGGATCATATAATGGGATGGTCAACGTCCGTTATTTTGCCCCCTGATGGCAATATGAACCAATATATTTCAAGCCTTGAGAAGATTAAGACACACAATTTTGATATTTTATATCCAACACATGGCGCGCCAATTCCAAAGCCGCGTGATTTTATTGATGCCTATATTGCCCACCGCCTTGAACGTGAAAAACAAATAATTGAGTGTCTTAAAAACGGCATTTCATACATAAAGGATATGGTTCCGCTTCTTTATGCCAATGTTGATAAACGCCTTTGGCCTGCCGCCGCACGCAGTATTCATGCGCATTTAATCAGGCTGGTTGAAAATAAAATTGCAAGCTCGAACAATAAAAACGAAATTGAAAGCGATTATAAGATTATAGATTAATCTAATCTCTTACCTATGTGGCTCGCAAGCTATTCCATCGCCATCGCCATCCATTTTGGTGTCATACCCCGGTTCATAAGAATAAATTGGGGCTGTTCCTGCGGCGCGCGCATCATTGCAACCTTGCCAAACATCGCCTGCTTTTGGTGGTCTTGTCCTTGTTTCTAAAAATGCAAGCGGGTTTT
>JAPUEP010000023.1 GCA_027492515.1 Hyphomonadaceae bacterium | reverse complement strand
TGGAAAAGGAATTAAAGCAATATTTTGATGGCAATTTTGTAGATTTTACAATTCCGATAGCACAATTTGGAACCAATTTTGAAAAATCCGTTTGGGATGAATTAAAGAGAATTCCAATTGGTGAAACGCGTTCATATTCAATGCAAGCAATCGCAATTAATAACCCAAATGCCGCGCGCGCTGTTGCACGCGCAAATGGTGCAAATAAAGTTGCAATATTAATCCCCTGCCATCGTGTTATTAGTGCGGATGGTTCAATGACAGGATATGGCGGTAAAATTTGGCGCAAGGAATGGCTATTAAAACACGAAAATAAAATTATGCCTTCGCAGGAACAATCGTAACACTTTCCCCACAGCCACAGGCATCGGTTTGATTTGGATTTTTGAAAACAAATTTTGAATGAAATTTTGTGGTTTCAATATCAATTTGGGTGCCGATTAAAAACAAAACTGCATTGGCAGCAATCAGGATTTGCACACCATTATCCTCCACCAATTCATCATATTTTTCAGGTGTATCGGCATAATCTAAAACATATTCCATACCTGCACAGCCGCCATTTTTAACACCAACACGTAAATATGGTTTGTTTGAATTTGCCATTATTTCTTTAACACGATGTGCCGCGGCATCGCTTAAAGTGACAATTTTCGGTTTTGGTCTTTGGCGGTTTTCCATGATTTTGCCTTAAAACATATTCAACACCAACCGTGCCTCATCAGACATATTGTCCTTGGTCCATGGCGGGTCAAAAGTTACAATTGCTTTGGCGGATGCAACACCTCTTACTGTTAATGCCGCCTCCTCAATCTGCACGGGGATAATTTCGGCAGCAGGGCACGCGGGGGCAGTAAGCGTCATTGTTATATCAACATGACCTTCATCATTTAAATCAACTTTATAGATTAAGCCAAGCTCATAGACATCCACAGGAATTTCGGGATCATAAACAGTTTTAAATGATGCCACTAATTCATCGGTGATACGTTTTTGATCTTCTGTTAAAACTGGTTCTAATATATTATTTTCCATTAGCCTAAAAACTCAATCGCCTTATCAATTGCATTTAAAAATTGTTCTACATCATCCATATTATTATAAATGCCAAAACTTGCCCGTGCCGTTGCACTAACGCCAAGCCTTGTCATTAATGGTTGCGCACAATGATGCCCTGCCCTTATTGCAACACCATATTTATCAAGAATTTGTGAAATATCGTGTGGGTGAATATTATCTATTGAAAAGGTTAAAATCGCGGCTTTATCATTTGTATTTCCATGAATTTTAACTTTATTTTTGCCACGCAAACCGTTATTTGCTGCATCTAATAATGATTTTTCATGCGCATTAATTTCATTGCGGTCAAATTGATTGACCCAATCAATTGCAAGCCCTAGACCATGCGCCTCAATAATTGGTGGGGTTCCCGCTTCAAACCTAAAAGGGGCTTCATTGAATGTTACATTGGTTTTTGTAACTGTTTCAATCATTTCGCCGCCACCTAAAAACGGTGGTAATTGATTTAGTAATTCACTTTTTCCATAAAGCACACCAATACCGGTTGGGCCATATAATTTGTGCGACGAAAAGACGTAAAAATCACAATCAATTGATTTGACATCAACTTTTTCGTGCACAATCCCTTGCGAACCGTCAATAATTACTTTTGCACCGAATTGATGTGCCAATTGTGTCAGTTCATTAATTGGCAATTTTGTTCCCAAAACATTTGAAATATGGGCAAAGGAAACAATTTTGGTTTTATCGCTCAAATTGGCTTTAAAATCATCAATATCAAGCGAACCATCATCATTAATACGTGCCCATTTTAAAACTGCGCCAGTTTTTGCACATATCATATGCCATGGAACAATATTTGCATGATGCTCAAGTTCGGTAATTAAAATCTCATCACCCGATTTTAATGATGCACCCAATGAATTAGCCAGCAAATTAAGGCTTTCAGTTGCACTTTTGGTAAAAACAATTTCACCTTCATCGGCATTTATGAAATTTGCAACTTTTTTACGCGCATTTTCATACGCAGATGTTGCTTCATTACTTAAAGTGTGAATACCGCGATGAACATTGGCATAAGAAGTTTTGGCAAAATCAGACATGCCATCAATAACCATATTTGGCTTTTGGGCGCTTGCCCCACTATCAAGATATGCAAGGCGGGCATTATTGATTTTGCGCGCTAAAATTGGAAATTCATTGCGAATTGCATTTATATCAAGGGTCATAATATACCCCCCAATTTATCGTCAATTCGCGCCATTATATCGGCATGGATTTTTTCATCTTGAATATCATCAAAAACTTGTGCCAAAAATGCATTTATCAAAAGCATTTTGGCTTTTGAACGTGAAATACCGCGCGCTTGCATATAAAATAGGGCTTTATCATCCAATGCACCGATTGTATTGGCGTGTGAACATTCAACATCATCGGCATAGATTTCAAGGCATGGTTTTGCAAAAATCTGCGCACCTTCTTCAAGCATTATGCCGCGATGTTCCATTTTGCCAATGGTTTTTTGCGCGCCTTTTTCAACTTTTATAAGCCCTTGAAAAACATTTCGTGCACCCTTTGTGCAGATGCCACGAACAATTTCATTTGATTGGCAATCTGGGGCGTGATGAATTATTGTGGTGGTCAAATCATTTTGCGAATTTGAAAGGATATAAGCGCCATTAATATTGGCAATCGCACCCTCACCTAACAAATTAACATTTGTATCAATACGCACTAATTTACCACCAAAACAAAGGGCGAATAAATCAAGGCGGGCATACTTTTGAAGGTTGATTGTGCTATAACGCAAATCTTGTGCGCCAATGGTTTGCATAATCATAATTCGGCGTAATGATGCGCCTTCGCCAATATTTACATTCACCAAATTTGATGAAAGCCCACCATCTGCGGCCTGTTCTTCAATGATTTCTATTTGGGCGTTTTCGCCAATTTCAATTTCAACTGAGCTACGTGAACCTGCGCCGCGCTGAATTGCAATTCTTGCCTTTGTATTTGGTGCAATGGTTATTTTTGAATTTGATTTTGAAAGCCCCACACATAATTTTGCGCCAATTTCGCTTGAAATCTCAATTTGGCCATTTGGAACAATAGAAATTCCATCCTTTTCACCCGAAACAATTTCGCCAAATTGAGTTGAATGAATTATTATATCAGCATTAATATTGGCAAGTGGGATTTCACCATTAGGTTTCTCAATATTCTCCAAACCACGCGCCAAATCAGTGAAATGATAGGCTTCATTACGGCGTGTTGGAATG
This sequence comes from Hyphomonadaceae bacterium, assembly GCA_027492515.1. Lineage (GTDB taxonomy): Bacteria > Pseudomonadota > Alphaproteobacteria > Caulobacterales > Aquidulcibacteraceae > Pseudaquidulcibacter. The sequence goes on along the minus strand of JAPUEP010000023.1, from coordinate 786 downwards.
CCATGTGCGCCAAAATAATCGCGCGCATCATTACCCGCCAAAGTGTCGGAAAATTCGCTTAAAATGGCGTGGGAAATTGCCATTATGCCATTACCTCATATTTGTCATAGCCTGATTTTTCAAGTTCAAGCGCAAGTTCGGGGCCGCCGGTGTCAACGATTTTGCCATTTGCCAAAACGTGAACTTTATCAGGTTTAATATAATCCAAAAGCCTTTGATAATGGGTGATTACAAGCATTGAGCGATTGGGCGAGCGCATAAAATTCACACCCTCTGAAACAACGCGCAATGCATCAATATCAAGCCCTGAATCGGTTTCATCCAAAATCATAAAATTAGGTTCAAGAAGTGCCATTTGGAAAATTTCCATGCGCTTCTTTTCACCGCCCGAAAAACCAACATTAAGCGGGCGTTTGAGCATTTCATTGTCGATTTTTAATCGACTTGCAGCCTCCCGCGCCAATTTCATGAAGGCAGGGGCGGAAATTTCATCTTCACCGCGATATTTGCGCTGTTCATTCAAGGCGGTGCGAATGAAGGTTAGGGTTGGAACACCTGGAATTTCAAGTGGATATTGGAATGATAAAAACAGGCCTTCTGCCGCGCGCTCTTCTGGTTCAAGCGCCAATATATCTTTGCCATTAAGCAAGGCCGAACCACCTACAATTTCATAATTCGGGCGACCAGATAAAGCATAAGACAAGGTCGATTTCCCCGCCCCATTCGGCCCCATAATTGCATGAACCTCACCATCAGGCACGCTCAAAGACAGGCCATTGGTTATAA
>JAPUEP010000022.1 GCA_027492515.1 Hyphomonadaceae bacterium | reverse complement strand
TTCAGATGCAACAGTGCTTAAATCGCTACCTTCAAATGCAATTTGGCCTTGGTAGCGCTCATTGGCATCAGTTTGTTCAAGCGTGAAAAGCATAAAGCCATTACCAAATAAATCTTGAAGGTTGGGATTTTTTTTATCTAGCTTTGCGTAAATTTCTTTGTTTACTTTTGCCATTGCGCGCAAAGTTTTTTGCGTTGAATATTCGGCAACTAAAAATTCAAGTGGCGTATCTTCGCGGCCATATTCTTTGCGAATTTCAATGATAATTTTTCCATCAAATTTCAAAGAGCTTCCCGCCAATGCCGCTAATGCCAAAGCTTCGCCCAAAATCTCAGAGACGGCATGGGGTAAATCATGGCGCGAAATTATTTCATCAGCGGTAGCAGGGCCAAGACTTACAATCTGCCCACGCACAGGTGTATTGTCTAGGCCAAAGCCAAAACATATATCATCGGTCTTTTGTAATATAACAGGTGTCTCTCTCATGCTCGAAATATAGTGTTTATTTTTCTAAACACCAGCGCAATACCGCTTTTTGTGCATGAATACGGTTTTCAGCTTCATCAAATACTTTAGATGATGGGCCATCAATTACAGAGCTTGTAACCTCTTCCTCGCGATGGGCAGGAAGGCAATGAAGGAAAATCGCATCATTGGTTTTTGCCATCAAATCTTCATTAACTTGATAAGGGGCAAGCGCTTGCATGCGTTCTGAAATATTGGTGTCACCCATTGAAACCCATGTGTCTGTTACAAGGCAATCTGCGCCTTGTGCGGCCTCATTAGGATCATCAACAATTGTGATTTTTCCGCCTTTGCTTTGTAATTCCCACACCATTTTAATATCAGGTTTATAACCATTAGGGCAGGCGGCAATAATTTCAAAATCAAATGCAATTGCAGCTTCCATAAAGCTGGTAAGAACATTGTTTCCATCACCAACCCATGCAATGCGCGAACCTTTTAATGTAAGGCCGCATTCTTCAAGTGTTTGTAAATCTGCCATAATTTGGCATGGATGTGATTTATCAGTAAGGCCGTTGATGACCGGGACACTTGACCATTTTGCAAGCTCTAATAATGCTTCATGCGAATTGGCGCGGAACATTATTGCATCAACCATTCGTGATAATACTTGGGCGGTGTCGCCAATGGTTTCACCGCGCCCAAGTTGTGAAGATGAAGCATCCAATATTAATGCAGAACCACCCAATTGACGCATACCCACATCAAACGAAACACGCGTACGGGTTGAGCTTTTTTCAAATATCATTGCCAAAATATGGCCTGATAATGGTGCGCCAAAATCTGTTGCACCTTTGGTAAAGCCTTTGCGTTCGCTTTTCATGCGTTTTGCTTCGTTTAAAATGTGACGCAATTCGCTTTTTGGAACTTCATTAATATCAAGAAAATGCTTCATCTTTTAAAGCCTTATAGGGTTTCTTTTACCGCGCTCATGCTTTTGTCTAAAATTGCAATCGCTTCGGAAACATCTTGCTGTGTGATGATAAGTGGTGGCACAAGGCGAAGAACATTGCCGCCAGCAACCGCAACCAAAAGACCATTTTCAAAGGCTTTTGAACGAACGATTTGTGGGTCGATTTTAAGTTTTATGCCGCGCAAAAGACCTTTGCCGCGTACTTCTTCAACCAATTCAGGGTGTGCATCTTTTAAGCTTTCAAGGCCCTGTGTTACGGCATTTGCCATTTGGTTTACATGATCAAGGAATTCAGGTTTTGTGATTTCTTCAAAAACCGCACTTCCAACTGCCATGGCCAATGGATTGCCGCCAAATGTTGAACCGTGAACACCCTTCACCATGCCAAGTGCTGCATTTTCAGTTGCAAGGCACGCACCCATTGGGAAGCCGCCGCCAATACCTTTGGCAATTGCCATAACGTCAGGTGTGATGCCCGCCCATTCGTGGGCAAATAATTTGCCAGAACGTGCAGCGCCAGATTGAACTTCGTCAAAAATCAACAAAATATCTTTTTCATCGCAAATTTTGCGCAATTCAGTAAGATATTCATCACTTGCCGCACGGCATCCGCCTTCGCCTTGGATTGGTTCAAGAATAATACCTGCGGTATTTTCATTAATCATCGCTTTTAGGGCGTCCATATTGCCAAATTCGCATTGTTTATACCCTGGCAAAGCTGGACCAAAGCCGTGAATATAATTTGGATTTGCCGCCGCATTAATCGCGCCATAAGAACGGCCATGGAAAGCACCATCAAAACCGATAATATCAATTTTTTCTGGTTTGCCTTTTTCAAAATGATATTTGCGGGTTAGTTTTAAGCACGCTTCGATTGCTTCTGTGCCTGAATTGGTAAAGAAAACCACATCGGCAAAAGTTACAGAAGTCCATTTTGCGGCTAATTCTTTTTGTAATTCAGTTTGGTATGAATTTGATACATGCCATAATTTATTGGCCTGCTTAGTTAATGCATCAACCAAAATTGGGTTGCAATGACCAAGGCAATTTGTTGCAATGCCCGCCACGAAATCTAGATACTCATTGCCCTTATCATCTCGAAGGCGCGCACCTTTGCCTTCAACGAAATTCGCAGGGGCAGGGGGGTAAACGGGCATTAAAGGGTTAAGTGTCATCTATTTTCTCCAAAAATTGTTAGAAAATTTTTTGTAATTCAAAAAATTATTTTTTTGATGACACGCTTTGGAATATAAATGCCATTAAGCATCATCAAAGCGGGTCTATTTAGCATTTTAAAATTTTTGCACCACCCCATAAATGACAGTTTGGAAATGATTTTGCACAAAAATTTCAAAATTCGCAATTTTGGGGTAAAATTTGCCCTAAGTGCTGATGGGTAACACTACATATAGTCAAGCCCCTGTGAATAAGATTTTGCTTGTGGAAAAATATTACACTAGGGCTTGTGGTTATTACACTATTTGCATAGGATGAAATGGCAAATCTTGTGGTAAACAATATATTAATGTATATTTTTACGATTAGGCCAAATACAATATATAGGGGTAAATAATGAGCTGGTCCGACGAGCGCGTTGAAATCTTAAAAAAGCTTTGGGTTGATGGTCTTTCTGCTAGCCAAATCGCAAAACAACTTGGCAGTGTGACACGTAATGCGGTTATTGGTAAGGTTCACCGCCTTGGCCTTGCTGGTCGTGCTGCGCCATCGCGCCCGATTAAACGTGTTGTTCGCCCGCGTCCTACAATTGTTCAAGCGGCCCCTTCGCCTGAAATTATTGAAGTTGAAGCGCCAACAATTGTTAAAGAAAGCACTGCAATCCCACATCAGGCGAAAATTGCGGCCTCTGATATGGCGGCACGCGTACAAAATCAAATCCGCCGTGAAAATGGTGAAATCATTGGTGTATTAGATTTGATGCCTAATATGTGTAAATGGCCAATTGGCGACCCAACCGACCCTGATTTTGGTTTCTGTGGTTCTAAAATTCATGGTTCATGGCCTTATTGTAAAGAGCATGGTGAAATTGCTTATCAGCCACAACTTAAAAAAGGCCATAATCACGAAGCTAAAGTTCAAGAAGAACGTAAAGCCGTTTAATTATATTTGAATACGGGGAATGGGCGCGCGAGCTTTCTTGCGCGCCTATATTTTTTGCCCAAGTTCAAATGATTGTTTAAGCCAATTTGCGCGTTGTTCGCTTGTTGATTTTATTGTTTGGCTAAACATATTGGTTCTTTTTAATTTGATGCCACAAAATTCCAATATGTGCATTTTAAATGTTTTAACTAGTGGCGCACCCATAAAGGTAAAATAGAACCATTTTGGCGTGTCAGAGGTTATAATTACTTCTGATGTTTTGCCCTGACATAATTTATCATATCCACCATCCTTGCGGTAACGAAAAGTAATGCCAGAGATGAAAACTTGGTCAATATATGATTTCAAAGCTGCGGTCATAGAGCCCCACCATAATGGCGTTATAAAAACAATATGATCGCTATTTAATACGGCATCTTGTTGTTCTTTCACCCAAGTTTCAGGATGATATGTTTCGTAATAACCAGCTTTAGTTTTGGGTTCAATTTGGTTTAATTTGAAAACTTCAACTTGATGACCCGCGCTTTTTGCGCCCTTTTCATATTCATCACATATTG
>JAPUEP010000021.1 GCA_027492515.1 Hyphomonadaceae bacterium | reverse complement strand
TGAAAAAATTTATATCACATCTTATTTTATAATATATTTGTCCTCATAAAACCACCGGGTTGATTGAGCGGGGATGGGGCGTGGGTGGCGAGTTGAGTGCTATAACACGGCGATATAGCGCCTAGGATTTGTTGGCCTTTTGGGGGGGATTGGTAGTTTGATATCATGCCGCGTCCGCCGTATGAAATGCGTGCTTCTGCCATTTGGGTGTGTTGTACCATGTTGGCGGCGCTTATATCTTGTGGGCGAACAATGCCTGAAACCATTAGTTCACGGATTTCGTTGTTAATTCGCACTTCTTGACGTCCCGCAACCACCAAATTGCCATTTGGAAGAACTTGTGAAACCATTGCCGCAACGGTTAATTTTACCTTCTCTTGGCGATTAACTTGACCAGAACCTGAAAAATCACCCGATGTTGTTGTTCCAATCATATTGGCAGGGTCAAATCCAGATGGCAAAATTTTACCCGGTATTTGTTCAAGTCCAAAGAAATGCGAAACCCCGCCCGATTGTTTGCCAGCACGTGTACGGCTTGATGAATCGTTCAATTGTGCCTTTTCATCAATTTCAATATTCACGGTAAGAATATCGCCAACACGTGATGCGCGCGGGTCTGAAAAGAAAGTTTGCTTTCCGGCTTGCCATAATGAATTTGACGCTGTGGCGCGCGAATAATCTTGCGGCATTGGCATCACAATTTGATGACGCCCAGTGGCAGCATAGGCAGGGTCTTCAATCGGTGAAAGTGCGGGGGGACGCCCTGCATTTTTTACTTCTTCAAGCGTCCCCGCGCATCCACCAAAACCGATAAAACAAATTCCAAGTGCGCCAAATATTGCCGTTTTATTTATAGTTTTTCTCATATTTCACCTATCGGGCTGCAAGGGTTTGATTATTCATTCCAAGGCTATGGGCAGTGCCATCGCCATCGACAATTGCGTCAAAAATTTTGTTACTTTGTGTATTTACAACGCGAATTTTTGATCCTGTTGAACCATCATCTAAAGATTTGGCTTGTAATGTAATTTTAAGACCGCCAATTTGATGAACCAAAAGAACATTGCCGCCTTTTTTGACCATTAAAGCTTCACCAATTTCATTATTTTTAATTGGCGTATTGGCCTTAAGCGCAATTTTTGCACGCGAACCAATAAGGCGGGCAGGGTCAGAGACCACATTATTGCTTGCATTATTAGCGTCAACATATGAAATCATATCATAAGTAATTGTTTCATCGCGTTTTATATCGCGGTTTAAAACTGGAATTTCGCCGCTTGATTTATTATCTGAACTAATTGGCATTGCGCTTGAAGCTGCGCTTTCAGCGCCAAAAACTTCAATTTGTTTTAAATCATTTGGCGCTTGCCATTTCAAACCATATGAACCAAGTCGTGCCCGTAATGCATCAGTATTAAACACGGTTTTTTGATTAGCATTTGGGGCGATTGCAAGTGGTTTGCTTGCGGCACTACCTGCATTTTCAAACACATCACCTATTAAAATATGGCTGCTACTTGCAACAGGGTTTTCACGTAAAATAAGGCCATCTGCACGTGCGCTATTAATTTGCGCAAATGCCAAAAAGCCCGCAAGTATAAACCAAATTAATGGCCCAAATTTTTCACGCGAAATATGCCAATTCATTTTTTAGCCTATCTTAAAATCTGAGAAGTATTTTGCATCATTTCATCAGTGGCATTGATAACTTTTGAATTCATTTCATATGCGCGCTGTGCCATGATTAGTGCCGAAATTTCAGTGACTGGGTTCACATTCGACGCCTCAACATAATTTTGGTTCAAGCTTCCAAACCCTGTAGAGCCAGGATTACCAACTGTCGCAGGGCCAGAGCCTGCGGTTTCAACAAGTAAATTGTCACCCAATGCTTCAAGGCCGGCTGGATTTACAAAAGTTGCCAATGTTAATTGCCCCAAATCCTGCGGCGCTGTTTGCCCTGGAAGAAGTGCTTGAACATTTCCTGATGCAGAGATTGAAAAATCTAATGCATTTTCAGGGATTTGAATTTCAGGTTGAACCACATAACCATCTTCGGTAACAATTTGACCGGTTGGTGATGATGAAAAATTACCCGCGCGTGTATAAGCTGTTCTGCCATCAGGCATCAAAACTTGGAAATAGCCACGCCCATTAATACCAATATCATAATGATTATCTGTTCGTGTCATCGGGCCTTGTTCAGTAATGCGATAAACCGAACCTGTTTTTACACCATAACCAACTTGAACACCTGTTGGGTCAATATTGCCCGCATCAGAAGTTGAGGCGCCAGGGCGCTCAAGATTTTGATATAATAAATCCTGAAACTCTGCGCGTTGGCGTTTAAAGCCCGTTGTGCTCATGTTGGCGATGTTATTTGAAATTACCTCAACATTTAATTGTTGGGCTAACATACCGGTTGCAGCAATATTCATTGAACGCATTTAATTATTCCTATGCTTGTACCCGCCCAAGGCGGTCGATAGCTTTTGATTTTAAATCTTCGGCTTGTCTTTGTAATTTTGTTGCGCTTTCAAAGGCGCGGCTTATTTCCATGATTTTTGTTAATTCTTGGATTGCAACAACATTGGAGCCTTCAAGCATTCCTTGCACAACTTCATAAGATTGTGCCTCGCTTGCTGTTCCTGATGCTTGGGTTGCTTTAAGTAAATTATCGCCAATTTTATCAAGTGCGCCGGGTCTATTGAAAACAAAAACCCCTAATTTGGCGATTGAGACCCCGTTTTGCGTAATATTGCCATCTTTTGCAATTTGAACAGGGCCGCGATTACCATCAATTGTAATTTCTTGACCACCATTATCCAAAACTGGCTTGCCGTCATGGTTGATTAAACGACCATTGGGATCAAGTGTTAAACGACCATCGCGCGTATATAATGTGCCCTGCGTTCCGCCACCAACAGAAAGAAAGCCTTCGCCAGTTAATGCAACATCAAGTGGGTTACCTGTTTGTTGAAGCGTTCCAGGGCGAAAATCGCGCGCAATTGTATAATCGCGAACAAAAGTAACTGTTTTTGGATTTTCAACTATTGAAGCAGGTTTTTTTGTGATTGGTTCAAACAAAATGCTTTCAGCTTTAAAGCCTGTGGTGGAAATATTGGCCATATTATTGGCGGCAACATCCATTTGGCGTTGAAGCGCATTTTGTGCTGACAGCGTAATTAATATTGCATTGTCCATTTACGTCACATTCTTGGCGTTAAAAATTCTTTTTCATGCTTTTATCTGCAATAAAGATGCCAATGAAATTATGTGTAAAAACAATGATATAGTTGGTTAATGTGTAATTAATGGCAAATTTTGCCGATTATTTTTGTCATGTTTCGAAAATATTAACAAAAAATCGGCAAATTTTTCCCATTCGAGTCACTTTTCGTTAAGGGACTGGGTTTAGCCATTGAAAATAAGCGTATTGAAAATAAGCAAATCGGAATTTTTTTATGAGCAATGAAGTAGCAAAAGTTGAAGAAGGTGAAGGTGGACCACCAGCAAAGAAAAAAATGGCTGGAAAAACCCTGATATTATTCATTGTATTGCCTGCAATTCTAGTGCTTGGCGGTGGCGGTGCTGCGGCTTATTTCTTTATATTTGCAAAAAAGCCTGCTGCTGAAGCAAGTGCAGAAGGGCATGGCAAAGAAGAAAAAGCTGGTGAACACGGCAAAGAAGAAAAAGAAGGCGGGCACGGCAAAAAAGAAGAGAAAAAAGAAGCCGGTGGCCATGGTAAAAAAGAAGAAAAAGGCGAACATGGCGGCGGTGGCGGCGGTGATGAAAAATCTGCTATTAAAACCGAAGAGGGGCCAAATGGCGAAATTTATATTACCTTGCCAGATATTGTTGAAAATATAACAACTGCGGATAATCGCCCTATATACTTAAAGTTACGCCTTTCACTTCAAGTTAAAAATCAAGAAGTTGCGGATGCAATCATGCCGGCAATGCCGCGCATCAAAGACCAATATACAGGGTTTTTGCGCGAATTACGCATGGAAGATTTACGTGGTTCTGAAGGTTATTCACGTTTGCAATTGGAATTATAGAAACGCGCAAATCTTGCGTTAGCACCTGCGCAAATTGATGCGATTCTTATTCAAGAAATGTTGGTG
>JAPUEP010000020.1 GCA_027492515.1 Hyphomonadaceae bacterium | reverse complement strand
TCAACGCAGCACGCGCAACAACTGTTGAAGAAATCAATAATGCAATTATCGCTGCATCAAATGGCGCATTAAAAGGCGTTCTTGGCGTAACTGCATTACCAAATGTTTCGATTGACTTTAACCATGACAATCATTCATCAATCTTCGCACTTGATCAAACCAAAGTTATGGACGGAACATTGGTTCGCGTTCTTTCTTGGTATGATAATGAATGGGGCTTCTCAACCCGCATGTCTGACACTGCAATTGCATTGATGAACGCGAAATAATTTTTCAACAATATATGAATAAGGCCGCCCCCCTTTACGAAGGGGGGCTGTTTTTTTGTAAAAAAATAAAATGGGGGTAAAAAATATTGCCATTAAAAAATATTTGTTATAACATTTATCTATGACAAAACCTGTTCTTGGCTTCATTTGCTGTTCGCGCATTTTAAATAATAACCGCCCCGCCCAAAGCGTGACCGAGCAGTATTTAATGGGCGTTGCCCCACATATTGATGCAATTCCACTTCTTATTCCCGCAATGCCAAATTTGGTGGATATTAAAGAAATTGCAAAACGTATTGACGGGCTTTTGCTTACGGGGTCGCCATCAAATATAAACCCTAAATATTATGGTGATGAAGGTTCGGATGCCAATGGGCCATTTGATGAAAACCGCGATAATGTGGCAATGCAATTATGCGATGCCATGCTTGGGGTTAAAAAGCCTGTTTTTGGAATTTGCCGTGGCTTTCAAGAATTGAACGTGCATTTTGGCGGCACAATTGCCCGCGATTTATCAATCGAAGGGCGCGAAATTGAACACCATTCGCGTGATGGCGTAACTTATGAAGAAATGTTTGCCCATTCACATGATATTGAACTTTTTGGATTGCTAAAAGATGCCGTCGGCAAAGCCAAAACCTGCGTTAATTCAGTGCATTTTCAAGGCGTTGGAAAATTAGGCAATGGGCTTGAAGTTTTGGCACGCGCACCCGACGGCGTTATTGAAGCCTTTCATTCAACATCAAAAGGCGCACCAGTTTTGGCGGTTCAATGGCACCCCGAATGGGATGCATCAACAAATGAAGATAGCCGCAAAATTTTCAAATTAATGGGCGATATTTTACGCGCATAAATTTTACTTGAAAAACCATAGGTTTTGCGCCAAATGCAGGGCATGAAATACCTAAAAATGAATGGCCTTGGCAATCAATTTATCGTGCTACAAAATAATGGCGCGCGCCTTGAACTTATGCCACAGCAAGTATCTGGTATTAATGCCCAAAAGGGTAAAGAGTTTGACCAATTATTATCAATCGAACCATCAAAAAATGCCGATATTTATATGGGTATTTGGAATAATGATGGTTCTGAAGTTGGTGCATGTGGTAATGGAACCCGCGCCGTTGCGTGGGCATATTTAAAAGCCACAAAAAAAGAAAGCGTATCAATCGAAACCAAGGCAGGGATTTTAAACGCCCAATTGGTTGGCGAAAATATGGTGGCGGTGGATATGGGCTTGCCGCGCTTAAATTGGGATGAAATTCCACTTTCTGAAGAAATGCAAACTATAAGAATGGAATTGCAAATCGGCCCAATTGATGACCCGCTTTATTGGGGCCCAAGTGCGGTTTCAATGGGTAATCCGCATTGTATTTTCTTTGTTGATGATGTGGAAAGTGTGGCGCTTGATAAAATTGGGCCAATGATTGAATATCATCCATTATTCCCCGAACAAACCAATGTTGAATTTGCCCAAATCTGGGATAAAAAAAATATAAGAATGCGGGTTTGGGAGCGTGGCGTTGGAATAACACGCGCCTGTGGCACTGGCGCTTGTGCAACATTGGTTGCGGGGGTTCGCCGCAAACTTGTTGATAGATTGGCAAATATTCACCTTGATGGTGGAATTTTACAAATTGAATGGCGCGATGATGACCATATTATCATGACTGGCGCGGTCGAGCTTGAGGATAAAGGCGAATTGGAAATTTAGTTTCATTTTGAAACAATTTTCGCCCATTTTGGCACGTAACACCCAAAATTTCTATAAATTACCCCAAAATCAATTGGCATACGCCTTGCTTTATATAGGTAAATCTAATTTTTAGATTCCCTGCATAAAACTTAGCCCCGAATTATTCGGGGCTTTTTCTTTTTGTTCAATCTTGTTAAAAAGATATATGGCTTACGAATTAATTTATTATCCTAAATGCTCAACCTGTGTGAAGGGTTTGGCGCTTTTAAACGAAAATGGCATTGAGCCAAAACTTATCACTTATATGAGTGATGGTATTTCAAAAGATGAAATTGCCGAAATTGCTAATAAAGTTGGTGGCGTACACGCAATAATGCGCGAAAAAACTGCAAAGGAAAAAGGCGTATCACTTGAACAAAGTGACGATGTTTTGATTGATGCAATCGCCAATGATTTATCACTTTTACAGCGCCCAATTCTGATTAAAGGCGATAAAGCCATTGTTGGTCGCCCAATCGAAGAAATGCTTAATCTTAAATGATAATTCTTGCCATCGATACTTCATTGGATGATTGCATCGTTGCGATTGCGCAAGATGGAAATGTCTTGGTATCTTTTTGTCAAAAAACTAAAAGCAAACATGCCGAAATATTGCCAATAATGGTAAAAGATGCGCTTGCAAAAGCACAAATTGAAGCAAAACAGATTGATAAAATCGGCGTTACAATCGGCCCCGGTTCTTTTACTGGTGTTAGGGTTGGCCTTGCCTTTGCCAAGGGTTTGGCAATTGCAACAAAGGCGCAAATTGTTGGAATTTCAACGCTTGAATTATTGGCGCAAAGCGCGCCAACAAAAAAAACAATTGCCATTATTGAACAAATGGGAAGTGTCTTTGCCGCAAGCTATATTAATGGCGAAATGATTGATGCGCCAAATCGCTATGAAAATTTTGACTTTATAAAAAATTACGAAAATGATTGGTCAATAATTGGTTTTAAACAACCAAGTGAAATAGATAATCACAATTTCATTGCCAAAGAGGCATTTGATATTGATATTTTTGTAAAACTTTGTGACAAAAAAGATGCAAAAAATAACCCGCCAATACCCCAATATTTACGCGGCGCAGATGCAAAATTATGGCAAGGTTCGCAATATGTTTGAACCAAAATTATTGGACGCAGTCGATATTGCAAACTTAATTGAAAAAATTGATGCCGACAAATCGCTTCATAATTGGCAGAAAAAGGATTTTGAAAATTCACTAATTGATGAAACGCGGCCAATTTATATTATTCAAAACTCTGGCTTTATTGCCTTTTCAAAAGCCCTTGATGAAGCGGAAATTCTTATGATCTGGATAGACCCAGAGCAAAGAAAAAACGGCCTTGCCAATATTTTGCTTGAATTTGCCTTTAAAGAATTAAAGCAAAGCGGCACAAATCAAATATTTCTTGAGGTTGCAATTGATAATATTGCGGCATTAAAACTTTATAATAATCATGGCTTCAAAGAAATTGGTAAGCGTAAGAATTATTATAAACGCGATAATCAAAATATTGACGCCCTAATTCTATCAAAAAACCTAAATGATGCGACATAAAGATGCGCCAATATGATTTATGTTGATGCCACTATTAAATTTATATAAAAATTGATAAAAGGCACAAATGGGTGACAAAATGCAAGAAAGAATTGAAAAACTTTGCGTTGAAAAAGGCTTACGCATGACTGAGCAAAGGCGTGTGATTGCGCGCGTTCTTTCGGTTTCCAATGATCACCCTGATGTTGAAGAATTACACCGCCGCGCCTGTGAAATTGATAAAGGCATTTCAATCGCCACCGTTTATCGCACAGTTTCATTGCTTGAAGAGGCGGGAATTATTGAACGCCATGATTTTCGCGATGGGCGTTCACGCTTTGAAGAATTATCAGATGAGCATCATGACCATTTGATTGATATGCAAAGCGGCAAAGTGGTTGAATTTACCGACCCACGCATCGAAGAATTACAGCGTGAAATTGCAAATAAATTGGGTTATAAGCTTGTTGACCACCGGTTGGAGCTTTATTGTGTCCCAATCGAACAGAATTAATGTTGAGAAGAATTAATTTTAATGACAAATGAAAATTCACAAAGCCCAAAGCCAAAAAAGGGGCTTTTTGTTCAATCTTATGGCTGCCAGATGAATGTCTATGATAGCGAAAGAATGGTTGATATTCTTGCGCCGCTT
>JAPUEP010000019.1 GCA_027492515.1 Hyphomonadaceae bacterium | reverse complement strand
CGAAGAATTTGCTTACTTTTATATACATTATCATAATCACGAAAATAGAAATATTCGCCATTATCATCAAACACCGCATCAGTTATTGTACCAACATATTCATTAGGGTTTAATGTTGATGAAATTTGTGCGAATTCTTCCAAATGTGCATTAGTGCCATCATCTAACGGCTTATTTTCTATTAATTTGAAAATCCTTTGGCTATTATAAGTCTCAACTTTGCGCTTTTTTTCAATAATATAAATTTCGCCATTTTTCGGGTTTACCATAAGGCTTTCAGCGTCATGTGGCATAGATGGCATATTGAATTTAAGTGTTTTATTAGGAACAAGGCTTAAAAGATTAGTCTTTGGTTCTACAAAAATATGAATTTGTAATTCATCGCGAATTGCACGATTATCACCAATATCGGCAACAAAAAGACAAGAATGACCAAATTCGCACGGGCCACTTGCTATAGCTTCCCAATCTGTATTTTCGACATTTTTAATTCTGATTTTTCCAAGATTATGCCCACTGGCATCAAGGGCGAAAATATCTGGCGCATTCCCACTATCATTTATTGCCCAAAATAAATTTTTCTCTTCATGCGAAACCGCAAGTCCAGATAATTCAATCAATTCTTTATTTTCAAGATGCCCTGGCGGCGGCTGAATATCTTGCCCAATTGAGTAAGTGGCATAAGAAATTATTGCTATGCCCAAAAAGGCAAAAAATTTATTTTTCATTTCATTTACTCATTAAAATAAGCGCGTGTTGCGATTACATCCTTATGCATTTGTTCGATTAATGCATCTAATGACGGGAATTTTTCTTCGCCGCGTAAATATTGATGTATCTCTACAAAAATATTCTTATCGTATAAATCGCCATCAAAATCTAAAATATGGGCTTCAAATAATGGATCGCGCACGCCCGTCGTTGGGGTTCGTCCAAAATTGGCAACACCAATACGCCAATTTTTATCGCCAATATCAACCTTAACCGCATATATTCCAAATTTTGGTTGAATTTGCTCATATAATTTTAGGTTTGCGGTTGGAAAGCCTAATTGACGACCCAATTTTTGACCATGTTCGACCACACCCTCAAGCATCCACGGGTGACCTAATAATGAATTGGCTTTAGTGATTTCACCATTTTGCAAAGCTTCACGAATAAGACTTGAAGAAATGCGAACGCCATCATCATTATCGATACGGTCAATAATTTCCACTTCTATACCTGCCGCATTGCATTTTTGCTTAAGCATTAAAGCGTCACCTTCGCGGCCTTTGCCAAATCTGAAATCATGACCCACAACAATATTATTTGGTGCAAATCCTTTAATAACAACTTCATCGATAAAATCTTGCGCACTCATTTGCGAAAATTCGGCATCAAATTTTAAAGTAAAAATAATATCAACGCCTACATTTGCAGCCAAACGTTCGGTTACACGTTCTGTTGCAAGGCGCATATTGGCCTTTTCTTTGGCAAAGAATAATTTTGGTGGTGGTTCAAACAATAAAAGCCCTAATTGGCAATTTGGCGCATTTTGTTTTGCACGCTGCATTAATGCCTTATGCCCAAGATGCAAACCATCAAAAGCGCCCATTGCAATTGCCGCACCTTTTATTTCATTTGGCGCTTCTTTAAAGCCAGAGAAAACTTTCATATCCTATTCCTGATTGGGAACCATTACTTTTGCTTCGCCAGTAAGAACAACTTTACCTTCAACACTTGCCACAGTTTCAATCGTAACAAAGTTTTTGGTATCATCCTTCTCTTTGATTTCAACCCTAACATTGACAATTGAACCAACTTTAACAGGGCGTTTGAATTGTAAATTCTGACCAACATAAATTGCACCCGGCCCTGGTAATTTTGTGCCTATTGCCGCACTGATTAAACCTGCTGTTAAGATGCCATGTGCGATGGTTCCACCGAATTTTGTGCCCTTTGCATAGTCCTCATCAAGGTGAATTGGATTATTATCACCTGAAATGTGTGCAAATTGCACAACATCATCTTTGCTGATTTCTTTAGTAAATTCAACGGATTGACCGATTTCTAGCTCAGAATAATAAAGCCCACCAACAGCATTTGGCATATTTTTTTCCTTAATTTCAGTTTGATTCACCTTTCTTTAGCGTCCTTGTAGTAAATTACCACTGTCAAATTGATGCAAACGGCAAAAAATGCCGCAAAAATGTGTGTGGGAGTTTCAAAATGGCAGTTGATATGGGTGCGCCAGTTCTTGTGGTTGACGATTACCAAACTATGATACGTATTATTCGTAACCTTCTTAAACAATTAGGTTTCGAAAATATCGATGAAGCCGCTGATGGGCAAGAAGCATTGGCGAAGATGAAAGCAAAAAAATATGGTCTTGTCATTTCCGATTGGAATATGGAACCAATGACAGGTTATGAATTATTGCGCGAAGTTCGTTCAGACGAAAATCTAAAGCCAACGCCATTCATTATGGTAACCGCTGAATCAAAAACTGAAAACGTAATCGCGGCAAAAAAAGCCGGTGTAAACAATTACATTGTTAAACCTTTTAACGCCCAAACGCTGAAAGCTAAAATTGCTTCAGTTCTTGGTGATTTTTAATAATAATATTTAGTGCGAAATGCACATCGGGGGTTTGAAATGGCTGCACCAGAAGTAGTCTTACGCGTAAGGGAAGCTCTAAGCTCATTAAAAGAAGCGGATCTTAAAGATCCACGCCTTGGCGAAGTTCTTAGCCTTGCATCGCAAATGAGTGAAGCAATGATGGCTTTCTTTGGTTCAATGGACAGCTCGCTTTACGGTGAATTGCGCTATTTATCAGCTTATATTCAACGTACACGTACTGAAATTGCTGCTCTAAGACCAAATGATATTAAAAATGATGGTATTCCTACCGCTGGTGCCGAGCTTGATGCAATTGTTGCAAACACTGCGGATGCCACACACCGCATTATGGAAGCTGCAGAGGCTGTAATGTCTGCGGATGGTACAGATTTAAACTCTTACCAAGCATTAGTATGCGATAAAATGATGGAAATCTTTGAAGCATGCTCTTTCCAAGATATTACTGGTCAGCGCGTTAAAAAAGTTGTTGATACTTTAAACCATATCGAAAGCCGTATCGACCGCTTTGCAAAAGTTATGGGCGTTGAAGATGCCGAAGTTGAATTAACCGAGGAGCAAAAACGCAAAAAAGAATTGCTTCTAAACGGCCCTGCAATCGGTGGCCCTGAAGTTAAGCAAGATGATATTGATTCAATGTTTGATGATGCGCCAACACAAAGCACAGAGCCAATGGATCAAGATGCATTGGACGCATTGTTCGACTAAAATTAAGCGAAAATAAAAAACTATAAAACTCGCAAATTCTTTTGGTGGGGGAAATTAAGCGCCTCTTGTGAAAACAAGGGGCGCTTTTAATTTTGAAACATTTTGCATTAAGATTTTGCGTGACAAAAACTGACGCATGTGTCATTCTAATGTCATAAAATAGCGAAATTATTTAGGTATAATCGGGCATGACATTAAAAGATTTTCATTATCCAACAATTTGGGCGCGCCGCGCCGATTTAATTGTTCATATAATTGGTCTTGCGCTTGCTTTATTTGGCGGCGGAATTGCACTTGGCATTTCTGTGTCTCATGGAATAATTGGTAAGGTTGCGGCGATTTCAATTTATGCCTTTGGAATGGTGGCAATGCTTTCTTTTTCTATGGCCTATAATTTTGCCAATGAAAAGTTTCAGCCCTTTTTGCGACGCCTTGATCATGCAGGAATTTTCTTGATGATTGCAGCAAGTTATACACCATTCACAACACAGGCGCTTCATGGAAATTGGGCTATTTTTATGACTTTGGCGGTTTGGCTTATTGCAGGCTTTGGGATTTTTGGAAAAATCCTTTTGCCAGGAATTGGGAAATTTATTTGGGTTGTGCTTTACCTTGGCCTTGGTTGGATGGCGGTAATCGCCATAAAGCCAATGGCGGCAGGTTTAAACCTACCATCAACAATTTTATTGGCACTTGGCGGCGCGGTTTATTCAATTGGCGTTATATTTTATATGTCAAAACGCCTTAAATTTCGCCGCGCAATTTGGCATGGTCACGTTGTAGCAGGCGCAAGCCTTCATTATGCGGCGATTTTGGTGGGCATTGTTTTAGCCAACAATTAGATTCTGCTTACAAATGGGATTTTACAGGCTGCAAATGGCATATTTTTGCGCTTC
>JAPUEP010000018.1 GCA_027492515.1 Hyphomonadaceae bacterium | reverse complement strand
GATAAAAATGCATTATTAGCAAGCAAGAAAGCCGCCGATTTATTAATCACCACCTTCCCTGCCACAAAAAGTATAAATGAGGCAGGAACGCATATGGGAATGGCTGCCACAAGTGTTTTAGAGCCTATCATTACGCTTTACCGCTTTACTGGCGAACAAAAATACCTTGATTTTGCGACTTATATTGTTGGCGCAATGAGTGCGGATAATGGTTCAAAAATCCTTGAAAGCTTGAAAACAACATCAAGTGTTTACAAAACTGCAAATGCAAAATCATATGAAATGCTTTCAAATCTTGTTGGTTTGGTTGAATATGCAAAAGTTACAGGCCGCGACGATATAATCCAAATTGTTGATATTGCATGGAATGATATCGTTAAAAACCGCCTTTATGTTTCTGGCACAACTTCAAGCGATGAACATTTCCAAGATGACCATGTTTTACCGCACGAACAAGAAAGCAATGTGGGTGAAACTTGTGTAACTGTTACTTGGCTTACACTTAATATGGCGCTTTTAGAATTAAAAGCTGAGGCAAGATTTGGCGAACAAATCGAAAAAACCATTTATAATCATCTAAGTGCGGCGCAAAGCTTAAACGGAAATGATTGGTGCTATTTCACGCCATTAAATGGAATTAAAAAGTTTGATAAGAATATCACTTGCTGCCATTCAAGCGGGCCGCGCGGCATCGCAATGGCGCCGACATGTTCATATTTATTACAATCACAAAATGGCGCCAATTATATAATTGTGAATTCTTTCGAAGCGGCAAAAGCGAAATTTAATGTTGGTGGAAAAAATATTGAAATTGAACATTTAAGCTCTTTCCCAAAATATGGATCATCAAAAATATATGTTACAAACATAAATGGCGCAGAATTTGGATTTAAAATAAGAATTCCAAACTGGGCCAAGGATATGAATGTAAAGGGCGCAAAAAACGCCGATGGTTGGATTATTATCGAACCACAAAAATTTGCCGATAATTCGCATATAAATATCTCATTCTCTTTCCAACCTTCAGTAGAGGCCGAAGGCGGCAAAGACCAATATATGTCATGGGGGCCATTTATTATGGCTGTTGAAGATGGTGAAAATGCATGGCTTAAGGAATTTAAGTCAGTAGAATATCAAGGAAGCATTGATATTATTGATGTGGATGTTTCGTTTAAAATAAAAATCGGTGCCAAAGTTGATGGCACCGAAAAAAGCGCCATTTTCAAAACCTTTGCCGATGCAGGGCAAAATTCACAAAAATATCGCGTTTTCACATAAAACATATATTTAGCATGCAAAATTTTCATTATAGTCTCATTTGCGCCTGATTTTCGACAAAATCATCAAGCATGAAAAGCAAAACGGAGGCTATAATGAAAAAAATGAACAAATATGCGTTTGGGCTATTTGCGGTTCAATTTGCTTTTCAATTTGCCGCGCCCGCAAATGCAACATTCATATCAGCGCCGAAAACTTATAAATGCCCTATTGGCGGTGAAGAATTTCAATATTCAAAAATTTTATCAACAACAACATGGGATATGCGCCTTGATGGCAAACCAATCGGCATGATTTCTTATCCGATTAAATTAAAACAATGCCCAACAAATGGATTTATTGATTTCAAAGATAATTATAGCAAAAATGAATTAGAAAAACTAAAAACAATTATTGAAAGCAAAGAATTCATCGATGCAAAAAATAATGAACCACAAAAATACCCCCAATATTATCTTCTTTTTTTAGAGCTTGATCGTGGTGGATATTCAAAATT
Organism: Hyphomonadaceae bacterium; assembly: GCA_027492515.1. Taxonomy (GTDB): domain Bacteria; phylum Pseudomonadota; class Alphaproteobacteria; order Caulobacterales; family Aquidulcibacteraceae; genus Pseudaquidulcibacter. The sequence continues at coordinate 2,450 of JAPUEP010000018.1, read as the reverse complement.
GGATGCCGCAGACGCATTGCATAAGGCAACATGGGAATTATTAGTTTCAACCAAAAATATTGATTATGAAGATTTAAGAACTTTGAATATTTTAAAAGAATTTGTTCAATATATCGATAAAAATTCAAACGCTTTTGATAAATATTCGCGCATAAATTTTAAAATCTATGCCGCCAATGCCCAAAGGGAACTTGGGCAATTTGACGATGCGCAAAAAAGGCTTGATGAAATTAAAAAATCAATTCCAAAAGCAAATCCAAAAATGAATTTTGCCCCAGAAAGCGTCAAAAACCACATCAAGAAAATTGAAGAGGCAATCGCCCAAAAATCAGAAGATCCAAATTTTGGGGTCGATTTATACGGAACAAATAACTAATTACATCATTGACCCACCCGGCCCCATTGGCCCGCCACCCATTGGGCGGCCTTGCGGCAACATTGGCGGCATATTAGGGTCTGTTTTAAGGGTTTTTGGTTTTGCACCCATAATCATTCTAAAGCCGACATAGAAAACGCGTGGTTCTGTATTGCGGTAAGAGAATGATTTTAGAGTATCAGTTTCAACCACTGTTTTGACTTTTTCCAAATCAAACGGATTTGTCATATTAGCAACAAAATAAATCGCAGGATTGATTTGATGACTATATGACATCATACTCATGCTTTGGGCGGTTGTATAACCTTGCGGTGTATATTCTTTACCGCGTGCGCCCATCATGAATTGCAATTTATCTTTTGGCGTGATGGCATAATCAAGCATCATACGACCGCCGATTGATGTGCCGCCAATTTTATCCTTATTCCCATAAAGCGCGTCTAATTGCGTGTATGAAATGGTCGAATTCAGTGAAATTGTTAATTTGTCAAAGAATTTTTTTGATGCATTTATTTCGACACCACCCGCCTTGCTTTGGCCTGCATTTATGCTTTGGGTTTGGATGATATTGCCAGTTAATATATTTGAATATGAGGTGATAATATTGTCATTCAAGCGATAGAAACCGCGCATAGTTAATGATTCTTGCCCTTTTGCCCATTCATAACCAATTTCAAACGCATCCGTTGTCATAGGGCGTAAATCAGGGTTACCAATTCTAACGCTTTCTGCACCCGAATATTGCGGTGTTGGGTTTAAATCATTGGCGCGCGGCCTTTGTAAACGTCTTGAATAAGAAAAACGCAATTTTGATTTTTCCGTAAGGAAATAAGTTGCAAAAGCGGATGGATTTACATTGGTATAACGTGTTGAACTATAGATGCCAGAGATTGGGTTATTTGTATTAACCTCAGTAGATTCAACGCGAATGCCCGCCTGTGCACCCCATTTTGGATTTAATTGTTTTTGATATGTGAAGTAAGCGGCATTAACCGATTGATTATAGTCAAATTTATTGATTTTATTATTATCTGGAGTGGTAATTCCATTTTCAATAATTACGCCAGTATTATCGATTTTTGCGTCATCAATAATTGTTTGCCAACCACTTGTTAAAGTGTCCTCGCCAACTGGTGTGGTATAATCAAGGCTTAAAGTATAATTTTCGCGATTTGCTTTTTGGGTTATTTGCCCAATATAATTTCTTGAACTTGGCAAAGTAAAAGAGAATTTATCACTATAATTTGAATTTGAATCATCATTCGAATAACGCAAGTCAGTTTTTAAATTGCGGCTTGGGGTTTTAAATTTGTGTTCCCAATTCAAAGAAGCACTCTTAGATTTTATAAGATCATCTCTATCGGTAATTAGGCCATAATCGCTTATAAGATTATTGCTTAAGCCATAACCTTTATATTCACGCTTTGCCAAAGGCGTTGCGTCTTGCCACAAATAGCTTATTTGCGTGCCAATAGTGTCATTATCGGTAATATTATAGTCAAGACCGATATTTCCCTGCCAAGATTCACGACGCCCTAAAACTTCACCAGATTGTAAAGTATTATAAATGCCAGAGCTTCTTGTTGTTTTATAAGTTGTGATTGAATTACTTTCAACCAACCTACTATCCTTACGGTATGAAAGGCCGCCCGTAAGGCTTATTTTACCGCTTGTATAAGAGCCAGTAGATGAAAAATTATAACGCCCATTTTCACCTGCGGTTGAGGTTATTGTCAAAAATTTACCAGGGCGGCGGTTCTTTTTCATAACCAAATTAATAATACCGCCAGAGCCTTCAGATGAAAATGCAGCCCCAGGATTATTCATAACTTCAACCGATTCAATATCCCCACCTGACATTGAAAGAATTGCCGCGCCGCGATTTTCACCTTTCATTATGGCATTTTGCTTGCCATTAATAAGAACCTGAACATTTGTATTTCCGCGCAATGCAACATTGCCATCGGCATCAACAGTAACCGCAGGAACCTTATTTAATGCATCAGCCGCACTTCCAGTTTGCGCAGCAATGTCATTTGTTAAATCATAAGTTTGGCGATCAATTTTATTAGTT
>JAPUEP010000017.1 GCA_027492515.1 Hyphomonadaceae bacterium | reverse complement strand
AATATATTTTAGCAAATCGGCGATTTTACCACCGCCCAAACGCCCCATAAGCCAATGACCTTTGGCATAATTATCACCATCACCCCACACTGATTTGAGGCTTGGAAATTGCGGATATGGCCGTGCATCCCATGCCCAAATATGGGTGTAATCAGTATCAATCATGCGCCCTGAATAAAGATTGGAAACAGGATTTTTGCTATCATCCCAGTAAGATAGGAATGCATATAAAGCGCGTCTTTGTTCCAAATCATCACGATTGCCATTTGAAAAAGGTGGGATGCCATTTTCAATTGATTTTGCATCAGGGAAAACACTTGGCTGATTTGCCCCCTTATCAATAGCGGGATAGCCAAGTTCCATAAGGCGAATGGGTTTTGATTTGGCAATCCATTGGGTTGGGCTTGTGTTTCGAACACCATTCAAACGCGCATAATGGCTATTTTGCCAAAAATTGCGCAAATCTTTTTGCCGATAAATCCATGCCTCATTATATGCGCCATCAGTGATTGGGGTTTTTTGCCCCAAATTGCGGGCATTTTCATCGACATAATAATAATCATAGGCAAGACCGCCTTCGATATTATTTTGCAATTGGGTTATTGAAAGCGGGGCATCAATATTTCGCCTGTCAGAAATCGGGGCATAATAATCAATGCCAATGAAATTTATATTATTATCAGCCCATAATTTATCCAATGGGAAAAGGACATCATTTCCAACAACATAAGCGCCATATTCCGTCCAATCTGCGCCATAACCAATCTTGCAATTAACGCCCAAAATCGCCCTTACCTGCCCTGCAAGGTGAATTAATTTATCAATAAAGGGGAATGTATTTTGCGCACTTCGTGCCCGTGTAAGGCCGATTAGTTCAGAACCAATAAGGAAAGCATCAACCCCACCTGCCGCTTTGCATAATGCCGCCTGATGCAAAACAAAGCGTGAATATGTAAATTCATTGGGGCCATTATAAGAAATATTTTGCCCCGAAATTGTAAAATGCGAGGCCAAAGCATTGCCGTAAAATGCATTTATCGCACCATTTGCACCCGAATTATTTTCAAAGTTTTGCGCAATTTTTATTCGCCCACGCCATGGGTAATTTGCACAATCCATCATAATAAAGGGATTAAATGTAACCTTAAAACCCTTTGAATTTAGATGAATTATTGATTCAATAATTGATACATCATCAATCGAACCACCATAGGCATTAAGCCCATTAATTTGTGAAACGCGCAATGCAGCATTGCGTGATATGCCCGCAACATTCCAATTCCTTGGTTTACAATTGCGAACATTAATTTCGGTCTTGGGAATTATTTGGCAAGTTGCGGCATCAATTGATGTGCCAAACCATGCATTCACCAATGAAATGCTTTTGGCATTGGGAAGATCATTTTCAAGATTTTCAATCGCGCATACAAAATCGGTTTTTTCATGGTCATGGTGCGCGTTTAAATAATTTTCATCACCCTTTGAAACCTGTTCAATAATTGGTGTCGTGGCATAGGCAAATTCGCCAGTAGCGGGGATAAAGCAAACCCCCTTAATTATATTTTCAAGTGATTGGGCATTATTTTCTTGGGCGAAAATTTCAAATGATAATTGGGGAATTCTATCGCCAAAAATATCCAATGGTAAATCTTCAAAAACTATATAGGCGATGTCATTATAATTCGGGCAATTATCAATGCCCAAAACCGCCTCCATCAACGGGTCAGGGTTTGGGTTATTGCCAGTATGAAGGCGATAATTATATTGGCTTAAATCAATTTCTTTACCATTTGCCCATGTGCGCCCGATGCGTGAAATTGGCGCTTGGCAAAGGCCAATGGTGAATGAAATTGTATATTTATATTCTTTGACCTTTTGACCGCCCTTGCCGCCAATTGTCCTTTTGATTGTGGTTTCTTTGAAATTGTCCGCCCATATCACCTGCCCCGCAATTTTCGCGCTACCGAATATTTTTGGCATGAATGCGCCATCAATTGATGATTGAACGCTTAAATTCCCAAGCCTTGAACCACTAGATGTGCGCCCATTAAGGCTTGATTGTAATGCGCCATCAATCTTCGCGCCAATTAATGCGCCAATCGCGCTACCAACAGGGCCGAAAGCTGCGCCGCCCACATTTGCCAAAATTATCGAAGCCATTATAAATCTTTCTTTTTATACGCGCCAATAAAACGCGCCTTAAACCAATTTCCAAAAGTGTTTTTGACAATACCTTGTGACCAATGGGCGTGGATAAATTGGTTGTTTTCAACCATTATTCCAAAGTGGAAATTATCATTCACCTTAAAGGCCAAAACCTTTGACGGGCTTGGCGGGCAGGTTTTGAAATATTTATCAATTGCGCCCTCAAAGCCCAATTGGCGCAAATCTTCATCAATCCCAAAAACTGCCGCAATTAATCCAAGGCAATCACAACCCACATTTTTAATCGCGCAATTTTCAACATAGGGGGTTCCAAGAAATTCATGCGCACTAGTAATTATTTTATGGGCTTGCATAAATTATGCTTTCCCCTGGCATGTGCGGGCAACCGCGAAAATTTGCGCCATTATTAAAGCGCGCTTTGCAGGTTGCAAAATTCTTGTCACATGATTGATAGATTTTGATTTGATCACCAATATTATATTTTTGCGCAATTTGGCCTTTGAAATTTATCAAATATGCAATGCCTGCATTTTCGATTGATGAAATTGGAAATTCCACATTTTGCATTGTGCCGTTTGTGAATTTTAATTTGCCATTTTTGTAATTTTCAAAAACTGGCGCGATTGCAAAATTTGCCTTTAATTGGCTTGGTGAAATGTTTTCAATTATATTTCCGCTTTGGGCATAATTTTCGATATTGATTGTGCATTTGGCATCACCCAAATCGGCATCGCAAATTCGTGAAAATTTGCGCCCAAGGTTTTTATTCAATTGGCTTTCAAGGCCGCTTAATTCAAATTCAAAAACCTGCCCATTTAATTTTATATCGCCAATTATCCCCTGCCAGATTTGCACAAAATATTGTGGTATTTGCCAATCAATTAAAAAAAGCAAAATCTGTGCATTATCAAATCGCCCAAACAAAATATCATTTTCAGTAATGCCATCAATCGAAATTGCCCCCTCTATCGCCCCGCGATTGGCATTGGGTAGGTTTTGCAAATCAAGATTTGTGGCATTAAATGCATTTTTGGATTTGAAAATTTTACCAAAGGCAATGATATCCTCATCATGTTCGGTAATGCAAATTTCATTGCCCATTTTACCAATAATTTGCCAACATTTTGCAAAAGTTGAAACTTGGGAATTAAGGCGATTTTGAAAATTTATGTCAAGGTTTCTCATGCCAAAACCTCAATAATTTCAATGTCATTTATGCGCCCTGTTGATGGGCTTTCTAATGATATTTCAAGGGCATCATTATTAAAACGCGCCATACAATCAAATGAAAACCCACATTTCACACTCTGCCCATTTGGCGGCGCAGTTTGAAAAGTAATAAGGCCGGTTTGATAATCAATATTATATGAATTGGCGGCTTTCAAAACACCATTTACCGATATTGAAACGGAGTTCAAAATCGGCAATTTGATATTTCTTTTATAAGAATTTTGCGCATCGCCATAGGTTTTTTGAAGCGCAAAAACCTTATTATTTCCATCGCCTATGCCAATTTCCTGATCTAAATGCGAAGGGTTTTGACTTGGTTTGCAGGATTTATTATCAAATGGGTCACGAAAACGAAAGGCATAAATCTGCCCCATGCGCGCTTCATAGAAGGATAATAAATCATGCAATTCATCAAGCGGTGCGCCGCGCGATGCAATATTCCATTTGCGCCGTGAATTTTGCAAAATTGTGTTGCGGGCTTCAATTCCATTGGCACGTGTGAAAATTTGTGCATTGCGCATTGGCCCACCCATTGCGCCACGTGCCATTTTGATGGGGAAAATTATATCGTGAAATCCACTCATAATCTGCCCCTTCCGCGTTCAACTGCACGGGCAAGCGCCATTGAAACTTGATTGGCGCTTTTTTTGACATCATTAAGGTTTGAACCTTGCGCCATATTAATGTGAATATGCACCGCGCCACCAAGACCTGTTTCAATTGAACCCGCCTGATTTGGAACAAAATATTCAGGGCCATTTTCACCAACAAGATAAGCACCACCCGAATTAACCGCCCCACCAGATGCGCGCGCACCATATTTGGGAATGGTTGAAAA
>JAPUEP010000016.1 GCA_027492515.1 Hyphomonadaceae bacterium | reverse complement strand
AATAACCCATATTTCAATGAATTAATGGGGCAAATTTTATTTGAAAATAATAAAACAAAAGATGCAATTGCCTATTATGAAAAAGCAACACAATTAGCGCCAAAAGAATCATTATTATATGTTGGCCTTGCACGTTCTTATATCGCACAAAATGATAAATCATATTACGAAAAAGCCGATGCAGCATTGAAAAATGCAATTCGGTATGAGCCTGAAAACGCGTTCGCATGGAATCAATTGGCAATTGTGGCTGACCGTCAGGGTAAAGCAGGACTTGCCCGCCTTGCAACCGCCGAGGAGGCTTTTAACTTGGGTGATTTTGCCCGCGCCAATCGGTTTTCACAAGTTGCGATGAAAAATTTAGAACGCAAAACCCCTGAATGGCAGCGCGCGAGCGATATAAGGGTCATTACCGATCCAATCGTTGCCAAAATGGTGCGCAAAGGCAATTACAATTAATCATAAAATTAACATTTCCATCGCTATTATAACAAATCAAAGAATTTGATTCGGGAGTTTTTAATGAAAAAGTCATTAATAGTAAGCGCAATATGCGTAAGTATGGCGTTTGCTTCGTGCAATAAAGCGGTTTCACAAACTAAAAATGATAATGCGCAAAAAGCACAAAATAGCGGCGAAAAAACTGCAATATTATCAAGCCTTTCAAAAGAGCAACAAGAAGCCGTAAAATTGTTAATCCGTGATACTTTAGTTAGTAATCCTGAAATTCTTCTTGAGGCACAAGAAGCCTATGAAGCGAAAATGGCACGTGAACAAAACGAATCTGTTTCAAAGCAATTTGATAAAATAGTTTCAGAGGCCAATGAATTAAGTTTTGGCCCAACTAATGCAAAAATTACTTTTGTTGAATTTTTTGATTATCGCTGTGGTTATTGCCATGCGGCGAACCCATTCGTTATGAAAACAATTTCTGAAAATAAAGATATTAGATATATTTTCAAAGAATTGCCAATATTGTCCCCAAATTCCTTAATTGCTGCAAAAGCTGCAATTGCATCAAAATCGCAGGGTAAATATCTTGCCTTTCATCAGGCATTAATGGCGGCAAAGGGTGATTTAAACCTTGACCAAATTATGGGAATTGCACAATCAGTTGGCCTTGATACGGCAAAACTAAAAACTGAAATGGAAAGCCCAAAAGTTCTTCAACATATTGAAAAAGTTAAAGAGCAAGCGCAGGCAGTCGGAATAAATGGCACACCTGGTTTTATTATCAATGGCAAATTAGTTTCAGGCTTTAATCAGCAAGAAATTGAAGCAGCTATTGGTGCCGCACGTCAATAATTATATTAAACCTGCCAATGGACTTGACGGGTCAGCATAGGATTTTTTACCCATGCGGCCCGCAAGATACGCCTCACGCCCTGCGATTACTGCGTGCTTCATTGCACTTGCCATTAAAACTGGGTCTTTGGCTTCTGCAATCGCAGTATTCATAAGAACCCCATCACAACCAAGTTCCATTGCAATTGCCGCATCCGATGCTGTGCCAACACCCGCGTCAACCAATACTGGAACGCGTGATTGTTCAACAATAAGGCGGATATTAACACGGTTTTGAATTCCAAGCCCTGAACCAATTGGCGCACCCAATGGCATAATAGCGCAAGCCCCAGCGTCCTCTATTTTACGTGCAAAAACAGGGTCATCAGTGCAATATGCCATTACATCAAAGCCTTCTTTGACAAGAATTTTTGTAGCTTCCAATGTTTCAATCATATCAGGGAAAAGGGTTTTTTGATCTGATAAAACCTCTAATTTAACCAAATTCCAGCCACCGGCTTCACGGGCAAGCCTTAAAGTTCTAAGCGCATCATCGGCAGTGAAACAACCTGCTGTATTTGGCAAATATGTATATTCTTTTGGATTTAGATAATCTGTCAAAAGTGGTTTTGACTTATCCGTAAGATTCACACGGCGAACAGCAACCGTTACGATTTGTGCGTTTGCCGCAATCGCCGCCTGTGCATTTTGTTCGTATGATGCATATTTTCCAGTGCCAATAATTAAACGTGATGAAAATTCGCGTCCTGCTACTACCCAATTATCTTTGTTCATTTTTCTTATAATCCACCACCAACAAATTGCACAATTTCAATTTTATCGCCATTTTCTACTTGGCGCTTTTCCCATTCAGAGTTGGGTAAAATTTCACGATTAAGCTCAATTGCAAGGCTTCTTGGTTCTAATTCCAAATATTGTAAAAAGGCCAAAAAATTTAACCTATTTGGGCATTCCAAATCCTCACCATTCAAAATGATGGATATATTTTCTTGCATCGGCATAATTTTGCTTTAATCTCATTCGTTACAAACTCAACAATAAAGATTTATCAGATTTTTTAAAATGAACAAACCACTTTATGTGCTTAATGGCCCAAACTTAAACCTACTTGGTACAAGGGAGCCAGAAATTTACGGTAGCGCAACATTATTAGATGTTGAAAATATGTGTAAAAATCGTGCCGCAGAATTTAATTATGAAATTGATTTTAGACAATCAAACCATGAAGGTGAATTGGTTGATTGGATTCAAGAAGCACGCGATAAAGCATCAGGTATTATTATTAATGCTGCGGCATTTACACACACATCAGTTGCAATTCATGATGCGCTTAAGTCGGTTAGTGTACCTAAAATTGAAGTGCATATATCAAACCCTGCGACACGCGAATCCTTTCGACACACATCTTTTGTTGCCCCAGCGTCAACTTCTGTAGTAGCAGGATTTGGAATAAATTCATATGATTTGGCGATTCTTGGAATAATGCGTATATTACAGGCAGTTTAACAGGTTGTTATTGTTGAAAATAGCGTTTAAAGCGCTTTAATATTAATTTGCCAATTTTAAATTGGTTCTATAATTTTTGTGTTTGGAGTATGAAATGTCCACAAACGGTTTTGATACAAAACTTGTAAAAGACCTTGCGAAAATCCTTCGTGATAGTGAATTAAGTGAAATTGAAATCGATAATCAGGGCACAAAAATAAGGGTAACACGTCAGTTAAATGTTACTTCATATGTCGCCGCCCCACAGCCAGCACCTGTTTATAATCATGCACCTGAAGCGCCTATTTCTGCGCCAGTTGCAAAATCTGAAACCAGCCAAGCATCTGCCAATAGTGCAAATAATGTAACTTCACCAATGGTTGGCACGGCATATCTTGCGCCTGAACCTGGTGCAAAACCATTTGTAAGCGTTGGCGATACTGTTAAAGAAGGCCAACAATTATTCATCGTTGAAGCTATGAAAACATTAAATGCAGTTACAGCCACAAGAGCCGGAACTGTATCAGCAATTTTCGTTAAAGATGGTCAGCCAGTTGAATTTGGTGAACCATTATGTGCAATTGATTAATTGGAATATTTCAGTGTTTGAAAAAGTTCTTATAGCCAATCGCGGTGAAATTGCTTTACGTGTGCACCGCGCATGTAAAGAAATGGGTATCGCAACTGTTGCAGTTCATTCAACTGCCGATGCGGATGCAATGCATGTTCGTCTTGCCGATGAAAGCGTTTGTATTGGCCCACCACCAACTTCACAATCATATTTGAACATACCGGCGATTATAAGCGCGTGTGAAATCACTGGTGCGCAGGCAATTCACCCTGGCTATGGCTTTCTTTCTGAAAATGCGCGTTTTGCCGAAATTGTTGAAGCCCATGGAATTACTTTTATCGGCCCAAAATCTGATCATATTAAAATGATGGGCGATAAAATTGCCGCAAAAGCAGCGGTTATGGCGGCTGGTATCCCTGTTGTTCCGGGTTCTGATGGTGCGGTTGGTTCTGATGAAATGGCGATGAAAATTGCCAAAGAAATTGGCTTCCCTGTGCTTGTAAAGGCATCAGCTGGCGGCGGTGGCCGTGGGATGAAAATTGCGCAAACCGAAGCTGATTTGGCAAATTCACTTTCACAAGCGCGTCAAGAAGCCAAAGGCGCATTTGGTGATGATACTGTTTATCTTGAAAAATATCTTACATTGCCGCGCCACATTGAAATTCAAATCATTGCCGATTCGCATGGTAATGTGGTTCATTTGGGCGAACGTGATTGCTCATTGCAACGCCGTCACCAAAAAGTTTGGGAAGAAGCACCCTCACCTGCATTAAATTCACATGAACGCGATGAAATCGGTGAAATTGTTGTTAAAGCAATCAAATCACTTGGTTATTTGGGTGTTGGAACAATTGAATTCTTGTATGAAAATGGAAAAT
>JAPUEP010000015.1 GCA_027492515.1 Hyphomonadaceae bacterium | reverse complement strand
ACTTCTGCGCTTCAACGTGATTATCCAGTCGTTATGGCGGTTGTTATTTTATATGGCGTATTGTTTATTATTTTAAATTTAATTGCCGACATTTTATATGGCATTCTTGATCCAAAAGTGACCTACGAATGAGCCTGATTTCAACACCAAATGAAAATGCAAAATTGATGGAAAAATCGGCAATTGCGGGTCGTTCATTATGGGATGATGCGCGCGTAAGATTGTTTCGCAATAAAGCCGCAGTAATCTCAATGTATGTGCTTGGCTTCCTTGTATTATTGGCGATTTTTGGGCCATTGGTTTGGCCACATAAATATGACACTGTTGATTATGATTTGGTAATGGCGCCGCCAACCTTGGAAAATTGGCATATATTTGGCGGGGATCAACAGGGGCGCGATTTATTTGTTCGCCTTTTATATGGCCTAAGAATTTCATTGGCGGTGGGAATTGTTGCAACAATGGTTTCACTTACAATCGGTGTGGCATGGGGTTCGATTGCGGGTTTTATTGGCGGCAAAGTTGATGCAATAATGATGCGTATCGTTGATATTTTATACGCATTACCATTCATATTTTTTGTTATTATTTTGATGGTTGTTTTTGGGCGCAATATCATTCTTATATTCGTGGCAATTGGCGCGGTTGAATGGCTTACAATGGCGCGAATTGTAAGGGGGCAGACGCTTTCATTACGCAAAAAAGAATATATTGAGGCGGCCCATGCCGCAGGGCTTGGAACTTTGGATATTATCAAGCGCCATATTATTCCAAACTTACTTGGGCCAGTTATTGTTTATGTAACGCTTACAATTCCTGCGGTAATTTTGGCGGAAAGTTTTTTATCATTCCTTGGGCTTGGGGTTAATGAACCCATGACTTCATTGGGTAATTTAATTTCAATCGGCGCAAAGGAAATGGAAATTGCGCCGTGGTTATTGATTTTCCCAGCCGTCACAATGATGATTACATTATTTTGCCTAAATTTTATCGGTGACGGTTTACGCGACGCAATCGATCCAAAAGACAGATAATTATTCAACCCGCTTTACCCGATAACCTTTTTTAGAGCCTTTAAAGTTCATCAAATATGAACCAAGGCTTGCTGATTCTATATTAACTTCCCATGGCGCATTGCCAGAAGGTGATAAATCTTCATCTTCTGTAATTTGCCAAATTTGCCCTTTGTCAGTGAAAATTGCAGGTTTGCCAGCATTTCGCCCAATACGCGTAACAATTAAAGTTTGGCTTTCTTTTATTGCGTTTGGCTTTTCCATTTTGTGTGACAATATTTTAGGCAGGCTTGGCATTTTAAATCCAAAGGCTTCTGATTTAATCTTGTCCATTTTTGGGGTGTCTAAAGCGATGATTTCATTCTTTGCTTCGGACTGCGCAATCAAAGCAACATTATTATCATAGCATTCAAGCCTTTTATTATTATCGGATATTTTTGAACATTCATATAAAGGGCTAAGGGGTGATTTTTCAGCATTTGCATTTTGCGCCATAGTGTAAGCAGGCGTAAAAAAAGTCGAAAATCCAGTGAAAAGTATTATTTTTTTTCTAAAACTAAGTACTTCGTTCATGTATTATTATTCCTTTACTGGCATAATCGCGAAAAAATTGATTTATCACAATGTCTTAATGTTATTTTTAATTAAGTTATTGCGTTAAAGCAAATTAAAAATATTCCGAAATCGTAGTCAATAAACAGGTAAGCTACGGGAGAAACTAATGAGTAGAAGAAACGGGGTTATTAAGTTTATTGGCCTTTTGGGTCTTGGCGCAACATGCGTTATTTCATTTTCTTCCTGTAGTAAAAAAGAGGATACAGACGGTGCCCATATTCTTCATATTGGAAATAGTGGCGAACCTCTATCCTTAGATCCGCATCAAGCATCTGGCGCTTGGGAGCGCCGAATTCTTACCGATTTATTCGTTGGCCTTACAACTTCTGACAAAGATGGAAAACCTATTCCGGGCCTTGCGCGTGAATGGTCGGTAAGTGAAGATGGATTAGTTTGGACCTTCAAATTACGTGATGCAAAATGGTCCGATGGTGTTGCTGTAAGCGCGGATGATTTTGTGTTTTCTTTGCGCCGTTTGTTTACAATGAAACCGCCTGCGCAATATGCGTCATTATTATTTCTTATAAAAAATTCACAAGCAGTTTTCGAAGGCAAATTAGCGCCAGACCAACTTGGGGTTCGTGCGATTGATAATAAAACGCTTGAAATAACTTTAAATAATCCTGCGCCATATTTACCGGGGCTATTATCGCATTTCACTGCGGTTGCCTTACCGAAACATGTTATTGAAAAAATTGGCGATGATTTCTTGAAGCCGGGGAATATGGTTACAAACGGCCCATTCATTCTTACTGAATGGGCGCCAAATGATTATATTCATGTGATTAAAAATAAAAATTTTTATGATGAAGCAAATGTTTGTTTGAACGAAATGTTTTATTATCCGACCCAAGATGATGCAGCAGCAGAACGCGGAATAAAAACAGGGAAATATGACGTACAAACTAGTTTCTCTGGAACAAGGCTTGAAGAATTAAATCATACATTGCCGGGCTTTGCGCGTGTTGCGCCATTTGTTGCGACAACATTTTATGTATTTAACGTAAGTAAAAAACCATTTGATGATGTGCGTGTTCGTGGTGCATTATCCATGGCAATTAATCGCGAATTCATAACTGATAAAATTCTTAAAGGTGGTCAAACACCTGCATATTCGATTGTTCCACCAGGAATAAATAATTACCATTCAGGGCAATCAACACCTGAATGGAAAAACAATGACCGTGCAATACGTTTAGCAAATGCAAGAAAGCTTCTCGAAAGCGCGGGATTTGGCCCAAATCATCCTTTGAAATTTAGCTTCAGATATAGAAATTCGGGTGATAATCCGCGAATTGCGCCTGTTGTGCAACAAAATTGGCGTGAAATTGCGCCATGGGTTGAGGTTGAAATCATTGGTTCAGACGTTCAAATCCACTATGACAAGCTAAGAATAGGTGATTTTGAAGTTGGCGATTCTGCTTGGGTTGCTGATTTTGATGATGCCCGCAACTTCTTATATAATTTTGAAACTTCGGCTGGCATTATGAATAATGGCAAATATTCCAATGCACAATATGATGAGATATTGAAGCAATCTGATAATGAAGTTGATGCCAACAAACGCGAACAATTGATTCTTAAAGCTGAAAAAATCGCGGTCGACGAAAATGCAATTGCACCAGTATATTTCTATACAAGCCGTAACCTAGTTAATCCAAGGGTAACTGGATGGTCCGATAATGCAACCGACACCCACCCAGGAAGATATTTGTGCACTACACAGGCAAATGGGAAATAAAAAATTTGGGGTTGGGTACAAAGTACGCCAATCCCAAATCCATATAAAATCTGTATTTATAATTTTATTTTGAATATTTTTTTACAATTGCTTCAGCTTGTGGCTCTTTAAATGATTTAGAGATGTTTCCACAGTGATTTGAAGTCCAATTTAAAATCTCACCAATCAATTGTTCCCTATTATCAGGGGTCCATTTATTCATTGTATGAGACATTTTACCAATTTGTACAAATCTGAAATCAGCATTAGGATTAACGCTCTTCATTTTAGATGCAGTATCTGTAGAATGTAAAATATCAGCTTGGTGATCGTACGAACCGTGTACAATTAGCCAAGGAATTTTGACTTTATCCAAATTATCATAAGGATTTAAACCGGCAACGGTTTCACCTTGAAGTATTCTTTGAAGACGCGTAGCGCCCCAATCATTAGAAATTCTAACCAAATCTATAGCTGGTGCGCCAGAGATTGCGCATTGCCAAATACCTTTAGATAAATCACTAGAACGCGTTGCAGCCGATGCAGCAGCAAATCCACCATATGAATAACCATAAATCATCATTCTTTCAGGATCTGCGATACCTTGATCTACAACCCATTTTGCGCCGTCATCATTGTCGTCTTGCATTTTAAGACCCCAATTTTTATCGCCAGCTTTCCAAAGATTTTTTCCTAAACCTTCCGAGCCGCGATAATTTGGTTGCAATACCGCAAACCCGCGCGTTGCAAACATTTGAGGCCAGAAAGTAGCATCAAAGTTGATATGATCTCTCGACCATGGGCCACCATGCGGCATAACCACTAATGGAATTCGGCCATCTTTGTCTTTATTATAACCTCTTGGAGTATAAAGAATACCAGGTATTTTTAGACCATCGCGTGCAGGATATACA
>JAPUEP010000014.1 GCA_027492515.1 Hyphomonadaceae bacterium | reverse complement strand
CCTAATTCATTCAGTGTAAGTCTATGCTTTTCTCTATCGTTTTCGCTAAAATATGACACCCGCCAAATTGCATCTTTAGAGGCACGTTTTCTTATTTCTTCAAGATAAGGCAGGTCAACACCTGACAGAGAATGCCCCAAAATTGAAACGTTGGCAATTTCGCGAGCTTTATCGAAAAAATTGATATTATTTTTGATATTGGTTTTCGCGTTTTTAAATGACAAGGCCCAGTACATGTCTATTTCGTCGTAAACCCATTCAGTGGACTGACTGAACGTATCATTCATATATTCATCCCACAGTTCACGTTTTCCATCCGTAAGATTTTCTGGTGCTGTTTCTAATATTGGTCTGGCTGATGTTGCAGAATGCGGCTTAACAGAGTGTCCGATTTGCAAAGCGGAATTTTCTCCAGCTTTTCCATGTATATAACATATTTGTGAAGCTAGAATTTGATAATAGCGCTCAAGAGTATTGGTATAATTGAAGCTCAAATATAAATCATCTTCATTTTGGGGGAGCGGCAATTTTATATTGTCTTTTAGGATTGGAAATTTAACTTCGTCTTTAATGAATTCATTAAGCGCTTCTGCCAACCCCTTCGAGATTTTTTCAATGTGTCTTTGCGCCTCCCAGCTTGCTTCACCCATTCTGTGAGGGTCTGAATCATCTAAGTATCCATTACATTCTTCGAACACATATTCATGATCAAAATTTGCTAAAGCTGACTCGAATTCACCCCATATTCTGTCAGTAGTATCACATGATAGAGGAAATGATTGACATATAAGCTCAAAAAGTTCTTTCTTATTTGCTTTAATATGTGCTGCAAATGAGTTGTAACTAGTATCAGGTTTGGAACCGTTCAGATGATATAAATCAAATCCGTTGCCAATTATAAAGAGTCTTCTTTTTGGTTTAATATTTGTGGTCATTTTTTTAGTTTGTGACATTGGTATCAAACGCCGAGGTCATACGTTCAATTTCTTTATTTGAAATTCCAAACTTTAATGCGTAGCTTTTCCAGTTCGAAACAATATTTTTCACTTCGCTTATTATATTTTTGGCTTCATCAAGTTTAAGCCCAAAATGCTTCGAAACTTCTAAAGCTATTTCTAAATTACCTTCGGTTTCAACCTCATTTATTGCGGTGCTTAGAACTCTTGGTTTGATATCAAGCGGCACAGGATTCAAGTCATAGGCAGGAGATAATCGCCAGCCATTTTTCTCATATAAAAAGCCATGATTGCGTAAATGGTCATCTGTATTGGCAATCATGATATTGAATACAATGCGCCGCCATAATTGCGCACAATCATCATCGGCCTTTGCGCCATATTGCCTCAATGCATCTGCAATTTCCATGTATGATCGGGTTTGATTGTCTTCCGCACCCAACATACTCATGGCCGATAAGAAAGGAATCCGTTTGCCGTTTTGACGGTCAAATCTTTGCAGGATCAAAACTGATTTTCCGTCTATATTCTCTATACGAAAATCAGGCGTTGGAATTTTTGCGTCACGCGCCATAGTCAGAGCTACAGCCTCCCATGCTGATATATTTATTTCATCATCAGGCTTTGGGAATTTGGCAATCGCAAGACTTCCATCTTTATCAATGATTGAAGCCTTTGGCCTAGCACCGCCCAATGAAGAGCCAGGGGCTAGTAATAACCGCAAATCTTCAGGTGTCTCTTCATCATTGGCAAAGCGGTTAGCTGCATTCAAAAGTTTTGGTATTTCAATTAATGGCGGAATAGGGTTTATACCATCAATCGCAAGATAGGGGCTTCCATTTTCTAGGCTAAATCGTAATGCACCTTGCCTTGCTCTGTCACCAACGCCAAGTAAATAATCAATCTCAAATATAGTTTTAGGCGGTCTATTTTCTTCGCGAGCAGTTCGCCGCTCCATTCTTTGAATAAGAACACGACCCCATCTATCGGGCGCTGAATCCCCAAATGCGCCAAATATGCTTTGATTATTTTGTGTGTGAAATGAACCGCGCCCAATTTGCAACGCTGGTTCAAGTGAAAACCGCTTAGGATTTTCTAACCACTCTTTTGAATATTCAAAAGAAGATGACTCGCGTCCGCGATTTTGCCGTGCCCATAATGTGCCAACAATATGGGTTTGGTCATCAAGATCAATTGAAACGCAAATTTTATGTTCCATTTATTGGTTTTCTCTTATTCGCTTGGGAAGTCGTGCCGAATCCAATTGTAAACCAACTTCATCATTTTTTATATCGGCAAGTTCTGTCAGCCTGTCTGCGATGCCAAGTATGTATAAAAGTGTGGCATACGTTCCCATTGAGACTGTAGGGTCGCCATTCTCAGCTTTGCCTAAAGTCGTGCGCGTGATAAAGGCTCGTTCTGCCATAGTCGTGGTCGATATACGGCGACGAAGACGCGCATCTTTAATATCGCCCCCTAGCTTTAGAAGGGCACGCTTTACGGGTAACGGTAATGGTGGCGTGGTTCTCATATATACCTCTTTGTCTATTATAATATACACAAAATACTTTAATGTCTATTAAAAAGGGCAAAATATCCGCACTTGTGGGTTTTTAGTCCGCTTTTGCGGATAAATAGTTCATTGTCATGAATTGAAAACTATTATTGGAAATTCGTGCCTTAGTATCAGCAAAATTGATATTGACTAAAATCAGAACCTTGGTAGGTTTGTTATGGTTCGATTTTACCAAACCTGCTGCCTAGTTAAAAAAATCTATAATTTGTATTCGGCAAACAACCTAATTGTTCGTCGGTGAGTAATGGGCAGACCTGACGATTAAATAGGAGGTTTGCTATGAGCAAATTTGTTCTAATTGAAAAGAATATTGAAGATTTAAAATCAATTTTAAAGAAAGATTATCCGCAAGTTAAGTCATCTCATTTGACCGAAGCAATCGCGCGCGGATTAAAATTTGGTTCAAACGCAGCGTTACGAGATTTCCTATCAAATAAGACTACAATCTATAACCGCTTATTCGATTTTAATAAGGACTCATTCAAAAATTGGCTATTTGATAAATCTTACAAAGGAGATTTTGATGTTTCCGAGAGTGTTTTTGAACGCATATTTCTTCCACCCTGGGTTATTAGCAACAAATTAGAAGACCAAAACGCGCACTACTCTTTATGTAAAGATTTACAAATCCCATATATAGTTATTAAGCCCAAACGAAATAAATCTGATATTCATTGGGATTGTATCGGTTTTGACCATAAGCATGATGCGACCATACTTGATAGTAATTTATCTAAAAAAATACTTGAGCTGGGGAACTTATACGGAACAAAGAAAGCTCTTTCCCCGCCGAACTTATTTGTCGGAACGATTAAGTCAGTAGAAAATGATAATATAACATATCTTGCAGGTGAAATTTTCGCAAATATTTGTCTTGCTCTTGAGCAAAATATAGCAAATTAATTCATAAATTGCCGCAATGAAAAGCCTGAAATAAAAAATAAGGAAATAATTGCGGCAATTAATGCCAAATTTCTCGCGTTCTTGGCTTCATTTGCCGCCTTGTTTGCCTCAATAATTTGCGCGGCTAGCAGCCTTGAAGTGCTAGCAATGATTTCCTCTGCGGCTTTGTTTAAGTGCTTGGTCAAATATTCTGCGGCTTGGGTAATAACAATTTCAGCGCATCGGTTAGCTTCGCTTAAATGCAGCGCATTTGCTGAAGCTAGCTGGTCTAAGTGCTTTTCGAAAGCCTTATTAATTGCATTAGAATATTTCGCCAGAGCTTCTTCATTGAGGGTTTGGCCTAAAATTAGTGCATCGGTTTCGAATGCCTTTGGAGCAGTTTTTTTGTCTACATTCTCGACAATTTTCTGCATTTCAGTTTTCCTTTTCAATGCAATTTGTGACGCGAAAACAATGTCCAATTGCTCAAATAACTCCCGTTGAAATTCTTCAAATCTGCGACTTGAAACTTCAGAAAATTCCTCCGATTTAATCGCTTCAGAGAGGGTCATTTTCAGTGTATTTTTCTTAAGTAAATCTGCCTTGAAAAGGTCAGAATTTTGCTCTCGAATTCTGATAATCCCATGAATTTTATCCTTGTTATTTTCATATATTTTGAACCCCTCAAATGGCTTGCCAGCGACTTCAATCGGGCCAAAATTTTCATTCAACCACACCACTATTTTTACCTTAAAAGGTAATTTATTGCACAGCGAACTAGGCCATTTATGGTGTCATCGAGCCTGTCGCCACCAGCGATGACGGTATGCACGATTATCTCAGTTGTGCTTTCA
>JAPUEP010000013.1:3161-4269 GCA_027492515.1 Hyphomonadaceae bacterium | reverse complement strand
TTGTGATTTTCTTGCCTTTAATGGGCGCACTTTTGAACGATTTTTTCATTGAATTAATGGCGCGTATTGCATCATTCGGACAGGGCGGATAATGGAATTTATCCCTTCACAAATATGGGCAATCGGCCTTGTATTTGCACGAATTGGGGCGTTTTTCATGCTTGCCCCTGGCCTTGGTGATGGAAGTGTGCCGCCGCGTTTTCGCCTTGCGCTTGCGCTTTTTATTGCGGGCATAATTGCGCCATTGGTTTCGGCAAAATTACCACCCCTTCCCGTTGATAATGCAGGTATTTTTGCAATGATAATTGTTGAGATTATGATTGGTCTTGCAATTGGGTTTTCAACACGAATTTTATATGCCGCGCTTGCAACCGCCGGTACAATTGTTGGTTTTCAAACTGGCCTTGCCTTTGCCATGACAATCGACCCCGCACAAAGCAATCAGGATAGCATATTTTCAAGTTTTTTGGGCATTGTTGGCGTTGTCGTAATGCTTGAAAGCAATGTGCATCATTGGTTTATTTTGGGTGCGCTAAATTCATATAATAATTTTGCCCCAAATGGTCATTTCCCAACAGGAATAGGCGCACAATGGCTTATAGAAAGCTTTTCACAAAGTTTTCAAATTGCATTTCAAATGGCGGCGCCTTTGATTGTGTTTTCGATTATTTATAACGTTGCACTTGGCCTTATTAACCGTGCCGCGCCATCAATACAGGTGTTTTTTATCACCCAACCTGCGCAGGTTTTATTCGGTATTTTCATTTTCATGTTGTCAGTTGGCGGCGCCATTACGCTTTGGCTTAATGCGATGACGCGCGCGGCACAATCGCTGCAATAGGGGGCAATATGGAAGAAGACGAAAGCGAAAAAACCTTTGATCCCACCCCGCGCAAACTACAACAAGCGCGTGAAAAAGGCGATGTAATAAAATCCCAAGATGTAAGTGCGCTTTTGATACTTGCCGTGGGATCTATGATTTTAATCAATATGGGTGGTCGCATCTCTGGCGAGATTATGGCCTATTGCCGCAATTTCATTGAACGTCCCGAACAAATTGAAATAAGCGGCGGCTCTCTACAGCGTTTAATGCTTGATATTATGTATC
>JAPUEP010000013.1:0-3151 GCA_027492515.1 Hyphomonadaceae bacterium | reverse complement strand
TGCGCTTGCGGTTTTGATGGGGGCAATGTCAATCGCGGCAATTGCGGGGCATACGGGGCAAACTGGCCTTATGTTTAATGGCGAAAAACTTATACCAAAGCCTGACAAAATAAGCCCAATCGCAGGGTTTAAACGTCTTTTTGGCAAAGATGCATTGGTGCAATTTTTAAAAACTTTGTTCAAAGTTATGATTTTGGGTATTGTTGCCTATAATGTTATTAAACCAAAACTTGGGGCAACCGAAAATCTTATAAGCCTTGAACCTTCTGAATTGAGTAAATTCATTGGTTCGGTTTTAAAAGAACTTTTGATGAAATTGCTTATTGTTTTGGGTGTTTTTGCTGGCGCTGATTATTTCTTTCAACGCCAAAGTTTCATGAAACGCAATAGAATGTCGAAACATGAAATGAAGGAAGAATATAAAAACACCGAAGGTGACCCTTTAATCAAAGGCAAATTAAAGCAAATTCGTGCAAAAAAAGCGCGCCAACGCATGATGCAAAACGTGCCAAAGGCCACAGTTGTAATCACCAACCCAACCCACTTTGCGGTTGCATTGAAATATGTGCCGGGTGAAGATTTGGCGCCCGTCTGCCTTGCCAAAGGTGTTGATAGGGTGGCGTTGCAAATTCGTGAAGTCGCAAAAGAACACAATATTCCAATTATCGAAGATAGACCCCTTGCCCGCGCGCTTTTCGCAGGTGTTGAAATCGAAGATACAATTCCTGCTGAACATTATGAAGCAGTGGCAAAAATCATAGGCACAATCTTAAGCATTGCCAATCGCAAAAAATCAACCCAAACTATTCCAATAGGTTAGAAATGTCATTATTACCCTTTCTCAAAGCAGAACCAATAAACGCAAAATTTGCGGTGCAGCTTCTTAGTTCTTTTCACGAACCTGCGGCAATTTTCTTGCGTAATGGTGATTTGCAATTTGCCAATCCTGAATGGCGAATTTCCCTAAAAGATGGTAATTTTGGCGATATTTTTGGGCAATCTGCGCCAAATGATGTGCTTTATCGCCTTCAAAAAGCAATGCGCAAAAACAAAGCCATAACTGAGAAAACCGATGATTTCGTTATGCAGATTTCCCCACTTGGTGATGATGTTTTGGTTCGCTGCCTTGCGCTTAATACGCCGCCGAAAAAAGAAATCACCGAAGAAAAACCAAAGGAATTGGTACAACCAAATATCGAAGTTAAAGACATTGAAATCGAAAAAATTGCCGAAGTTCCACGTATTTCAAGTGCAAACCTTAATGACCTTATAAAAGGTGCGCCCCTTGGCCTTGCACGGCTTTCAAAGCGTGACATTAAAGATGCGCAAATCATCGGAACAAATCCCGCGTTTGAACGTATTTCTGGCCTAAAATCTGGTGCGAATATCAAAGATCTTATTGAAGAAAAGGATTTTGAAAACTTTTCAAAACTAAAAATTGGCAATCAAGCACCAATTGATTTTTCGATGAAAAACAATCCGCAAACAATTTGTGAAGGTTGGCTTCTTGAAGATGGCGAAAAAGGCTCCGCGCTTTTATTAATTGATATTTCCGATAGACGCGAAATGGAAGGTCGCCTTAATCAAGCCAATAAAATGGAAGTTATCGGCAAAATCGCCGCCGATATGGCGCATGAATTGAACAATATTCTTTCGATTATCCTATTGAATACCGATGTTTTATTAATGCGCCACACAGTTGGCGACCCATCATATCATGAGCTTCAAAACGTTCGTAATACTTCATTGCGCGGCGCAAGCCTTGTTCACACCCTCCTTGCCTTCTCACGCAAGCAGACCATTCGCCGTGAGGTTTTGGATATTGGCGCGGTTTTATCTGATTTCGAATTCCTTCTAAATCAGGTTTTGGATGAACGTATCAAACTTGATATTCGCCACGGGCGCGATTTGCCGCCGGTTTTAGCTGATAAGCAACAGCTTGAAACCGTGTTCATGAACCTTATCACCAATGCGCGCGATGCGGTTTTGACCCATAATCCAAATGGCGGAAATGTTGCGGTTAAAACCGCCATTGCCGTTAAAGATGATATAGTCACCGCCCTTAAGGATGAGCGTGTAATCGATATTCCCGATTGTAAATATTGCCAAATTTCCGTCACCGATAATGGCACAGGTATGAGCGAAGAAGTCGCAAAAAACATCTTCGAGCCATTCTTCACCACCAAGGATAGCGGCAAAGGCACAGGCATTGGCATGGCAAGCGTTTACGGCATTGTCAAACAATCGGGCGGCTATATTACAATCGACACCGCAGTCGGCAAAGGCACAACTTTTAGCGTATTCCTTCCTGCAACCACCGAAGTTGCAACAATCGAGGCTGCGCCAGTTGCAACACCAAACGACCCACCAAAACGCGCCAAAAACCTTTCAGGTCAAGGCAAAATCCTGCTTGTCGAAGATGAAGACAGATTACGCGAAATCACCGCGCTTTTATTGCGCCAACGCGGCTATGACGTAACCGAAGCAGGCGATGGCGAAGAAGCCCTCGAAATTTTGACCGAGCGTCCAAATTCTTTCGATCTTCTAATCTCCGACGTGGTAATGCCAATAATGGACGGCCCAACCATGCTTAAAGCCGCCAAGGATTTTCTAACCGAAACCAATATAATTTTCATGTCTGGCTATGCCGAACAAGATTTCGGCAAAGTATTAGAGGCCGATATGAACATCTCCTTCCTCCCAAAACCATTCGAACTTACCCAATTGGCGGAAAAGGTGAAATCGGTGTTGGCGGGATAAGGCTCAAGTTTGCACCCTCGTCGCTACGCTCCTCACTCGCAAACTTGGTTTTAAGCGGACAATAAAAACTAAAAAGCGTGGTTTTTAGTTTTTATTGACTTTTTTCTTGTTTTATTTTTTGAGAATGCGCATATTTAGGTATGAAAATTCGTTTTATCCCCCTTATCCTCACCCTCCTTTTCACCCCTGCCCTTGCGGATGGTAAAAAGGTTTTATTTATTGGTAATTCGTTCACTTATGGGGCGACGGGGTCGGCGCAGTTTTATCATCCTGAGAATGTGCATGATTTGAATAATGAAGGGATTGGCGGGGTTCCGTCCATTTTTAATACTTTTGCGAAACAGGCCAATATGGATTTTGATATCTCGCTTGAAACCATACCGGGTTCGGG
>JAPUEP010000012.1:4032-4285 GCA_027492515.1 Hyphomonadaceae bacterium | reverse complement strand
CATGTTCAGGCATTTTTTTGAACACGAAACCCGTAGGGCAATTGAACGTCCAATAACCATTAATCATGCGCGATAACATCCGCGCCTTAACTTGTTCACCATTTTTATTGCGTCCATGTTCAGCAACAATCGCAAGAAGATGTTCAAAAAATTGGCTATCACTATCTTGCCCAAAATTTACGGAAGGCGATAATAAAACCGCGCCAACTTTAGCAAGTTTCGCTCTCAATGTAATATGCGTTTCAATAGAGCG
>JAPUEP010000012.1:0-4022 GCA_027492515.1 Hyphomonadaceae bacterium | reverse complement strand
TCGACTAATATCATCAATAATCACCGCTATTGGCTCTTTTTGACGCGATAGAAATTTAATCATATCAGTCATAGCGGGTCGCTTAATTAAACTGCCCGACGCATCATCATAATATTCGCCAATGACTTCCATGCCCTTGTTTTGGGCAAAAATGCGGCAGCGTGTGGCCTGACTATCGAGGCCATGACCTTCGGTCGCTTGACGAGTTGTTGACACACGGCAATATAATACCGCCTTCTTTGGTGGGTTTGAATTCATGGTGAGTAATCCTCAATTTGTTTGTTTTTAATGGTTTTGGAATTTTCACCCTCGGCATTTAAAATGTCATCGAGGTCAACAAGCTCAGCGTTAGCGAGAGCCATTGTTTTATCATATTCTATTGCTGTTTGTGAAGATATTTTATCTCTTGCTTGAATGGCTAAATCAACCGCTCCAAGCCCAAAAGAACTATCAACAAAAATTTGGGAAATCATCATCAAGATTTTAACCATTTCGTCCCGTTGTGACGCATCAAATCCGTCGAGTTTGTTTGTCAAAGCCCGATATTTATCTTTATTGCGTTCAAAGATTTCTTGTAAAGTTTCCATGCCATCTCGCTTCAAGAGCCATATGCTCTATTGAAGTCATTGTATTTATTTCTGGCATCTTTTAGGGGGAAACTTTTCAGCGTCTTAAGATGGATACGAACATTCCGAATATTCATCTCGAACATTCGGAATGCGCCACACGCGCAGATTTAGACAGTTTCTCTTCCCTCTCTTTTAGAATATCAAACTCATAGGTTGAATTTCAAGGAAAAAATTTAACTTATGGTTTAACGCTCCCGTCCTTTATCTCGCTCGCGTGGTCTAGTTGGGTCATTGCCCTTGGAGCGGTTGACCATATTTTCAACCTTGCTTTTAATTCCATCAAGACGGCTTTCGAAATTGCGGGTCACTTCCAACCGCGCTGCTTGAGATGCCTTTTGCGATGGGGATATTTGTTGCCCATTTGGCGTAAGTTGCATTGTAGGAGCTGAACTTGATTTAAGAAGCTCCCCATAGCGTTGATTAACCCAATGACCTTGGTTCTTTTCAAAGTGCGCCGTTGCTTTTTGGGTTATCTCTGCACCACGTTTTCGGATTTCGATTTCTTGCTTCGTGCGATTTACTTCCGTATTAAATGGTCCTTTTATCTGGTCGGGTTTCTTCATTCATCAATCCCCCAATCTGGCTCAATTATTTGAGCGCCTGCTTTGTGCATTTCGCGAACATCCAAAATGGCATTACGCCATTCAGGGATTTTGAAATAAGGGATAGTGTCCGCAACGATTAAATGCGGCATATCGGAAAGCCTTACGATATGCCTGTTTTGTCCCAACCCTAAAATATCTTCGGTTTGAAGAACGCTTCGTTTGGTTTCTGATAGGCCAGCATTACCCGACTGATGAAGGCCTCCATTGTGACCAATATTGCGGTTAAGAATGGTCTTGGTTCCCGAAAGTTTTTCAATGTCTGATAACACGGAAGTCTCCGTGACATTCTTATAAATGGTCACCGCCGCTTGGTTTTCAAATTCGGTTACAAGGTCTTTGGAATAATAATCAAATAACGATTGGCGGGTTTGTGAAAACATCCAAAAGTTAATGCCTCTGGCTCTATATAATCTGATGCCTTTGGCGATTGCTGGTACAAAATATTGAGGCATTTCATCAAGAAAAAATGTGACGGGAATATCATCATTTGCCGCCGCGACGGTTTCAATTGCATGATTGATATTAAGGGCAAGCCATTTTCGTGCAGCTTCAATCTTACTCGCGGGGAGCATGATATAAACGACAGTTGGCTTTTGCTTTAATGTCGCAAAATCAAATTGATTATAACGGGTTGTGCGCTCAAGCGATGTATCGGGGCGAAATTCCGAAACAGCTTTTGAAATCTCAGAAATATAAGCCGACCACTCTTTTGGCGCATTTTTCGCCATATCTGCATATTTATGGGCGCGGCTTACGACAGTTTCATCTTCACTTATCATCATATAACTAAAAAGTTTTTTTAATTCGTCGCCACCCATATTGGCAAAACGCCAAAGCCAATTAGGATTAAGTTTTAATGGGTCATCGGTCACAAAATATTGTAAGAGCCACGAAATAATTTGTTGCGCACCCGTATAGACCCAAGCATTATCACCTTGGCTTTTTGGGGTGGGGCATAGTAGTTCTGCAATTTCGTCATATTCACTATCAATGCGCTTTCCTGATAGCTTCAAATCCAACAGACGCGACAATGGATTGACCATAGTATTGGGAAAACCATGAAGCCCAAAGGGGTTTAGAAATATGCAATCATAACCCAAAGCCTCGGCGCGATATTTAGCGGTGGCATAGGCATTCTCTGCCTCTTTAATGTCAACAACCACGACTGAACGCGACTTAAGGTAGAGTAAATTTGGAAAAATGAAGCTCACATTTTTGCCTCCTCCTGCGCGCAGATAAATAAGCAAGCTACCGTCTGAATTATAGGTCATCAGTTTTCCATCAAAACCACCAACGACCAAACCACGTCCCGTCAATAAATTTGCCGATTGAATATCTTTGAGATTAGCCAAACGTCCGTTGCCAAGTTCGCCCGAAGGTTTGGTATTGCGTATGAGCCATTCGGTATGTTGCGCCCGAACTAAAGCATGATATTCCATTGCCGATTGGGTAAGGCCTTTATGGGTTTGGTTGAATGTTCCCCACAGGGATCCAAAGCGATTTTTACTCATGTGCACCCCCGTAAGATTTTTGGGCATGAAGCTTGGGAAGGGCGGGAAGCTTTGGCGTTTCCATTTCGTCAAGAGAAGCCAAGACTTCCTCAGGCGACATCAGTGTTTCGTTAATTTCTGCGATGGGCTTAACACGTGACTCTTCGGCAAATTTGCGCAAAGTCTCTGCTGCCATTGCGCCTGAATCAACGCCATATTGAGTGAATTGGGAACCTGAACCAGGTTCAAAAGCATCCATGAAATGACCCAAGGCAATTGCACCGCTACCCACACCGACATCCGTTGCATGAAGACGTTCAGCAACACTCATCATGCGGTCAGTAAAATTATTATTGGTTTGCAGATAGGCTTGGGTAATAACTTGATTGCGCTGATAGGCTGCAGTGTAATTTTGCAGAATTGCATCAATTTTAGCCTTTTGCGCATTATTGCTTTGCTCAATATAAGTGCGTGTTTGCGTCTGATATTGTTCCAATTGGGCTTGATATTGGGCTTCAATCCCTTTTGTGGCATCTGCCACAACTTCATCAACCGATGCCTCGTAAGAACCAATCACATGGCTTGGCTTCAAATCAAGTGGCGCATATTTTTCAACACTTATAAACGCAACCGCCATCATTACCATTGACAATAGTGATACTATGAATGGATGCATTGGCGGTTTTGGCGGCGGGTAATAAGCTACACCTTGCGGATAATATCCATGCGGAGGCATGATTGTGCCGCCATTCATTGGCGCAATGCCCTGCGAATTATCATATTGATATGGAGTATCTGATTCAGTCGTCATGACATGATTTCCTTCTATCGTATGAAATCATTGCCACAAGTCGAAAGTGAATTTGGGGGAAAGTCTAAAACGGAATATCGTCATTATCGCTGTTGCGAATTGAGTTATAAAATTTGTTCTTAAATTCGCTATTGAAAATCTTGGTATCAATAATTTCAAATAATTCCCTTAAAACATCGTCGTCATTCCATCTTTTCTCAAAATCAAAGTCGAACCCGTCCAATAAATAAAATTGGCCTATTTTCCCGATATTCAGGTGAAAGTTGCCATTGCCGATGCTATGAATCGTAAAATAAAGGTCACCACCCTTTGTCGATGAAATACCTCTATAACGCTTCTTACGCTTTGCCATGTTTGCCTCACTTAACTTGCGGGCATTTTAATTCATTGCCTGAGACAATTGGGGGAAACTAACCCGTCCTTAAAGTTCGAATTGGTTTTGGTTTGGTTGGTGGTTTCGGGTTTGTATCATCTCCGCCGTCTCTGA
>JAPUEP010000011.1 GCA_027492515.1 Hyphomonadaceae bacterium | reverse complement strand
AATCTGCGCCGCCCCCAAACCAGCTTTGAGTTGTAACAATCATTCGCGTATTCATATGAACCGCCGGAACGCGTGGGTTTGCCATATGGGCGATAAGTGAAATGCCCGATGCCCAAAAACGTGGGTCATTTTCACAGCCTTTCATATTTTTCGCAAATTCAGGCGAAAATTCACCCATTACGGTTGAAACATGAACCCCAACTTTTTCAAACAAACGCCCATGCATAATAGACATAATACCACCGCCGCCATTGGCTTGGCTTCTTTTCCATGGGCTTCGGGTGAATTTGCCAATATTATGACCATATAATTTATGGTCTGCATCAAGCTCCAAATTTTCAAATTCAGCGCAAATCAAATCCCGCAAATTTTCAAACCACGCACGCGCCTTGGCTTTTTTTTGTTCGAATGTATCAGTCATAACAAAGTTTTATTGAGAATTGATTGCAAATACAAGTGGGCATTTCTTCACCCAAAAAATTGGGAATGTTAATGACGTCTTTATAAATTGGAATCAGATTTTAAACTATGTAATTTTCACAAAATTCAATTTTATTTTGCTAAAAATGTTGCGCTAAAGGGCAAAGCGCCAAAAAGTCGCAATATTTTTAATATCCCTTTATTTTAAAGGCTTTTTTCTTGGTGGCGGCAATTGAAGCTTGCGAATAAACAGAAAAAAGCTGCAAAATAAGGCAAAAGTTTGACATTCTTAAGTCTAACCCGCTTGAAAGTCTTGAAATAGAGGGCTAATCGAAACCCACAAGGGGTGGATTGGGTTTAAAACCTGCGACTACCCTTGCCTGTTATTTTTCGCGTTTGTGATACGTTAAATTTTAGGTCTTAGATTTAAAATTTCACTTATCACAATCTTTATCTGGAGTGTTATGGAATTGTCTGACAGCTCTCATACAAAAGGCCATGAAGGCCAACCTACCCGCCGTGACATGCTTCATGTGGCGACTGGCGCAATTGCCGTCGGTGGTGCCGCAATGGTTGCATGGCCATTAATCAATCAAATGAACCCTGCGGCTGATACATTGGCTTTGGCGTCAATTGAATTTGACCTTGCAACTGTTGCCGAAGGTTCACAAGCAAAAGTTATGTGGCGCGGTGCACCACTTTTCATCCGTCACCGTACGGCAGATGAAATTGCACGCGCTAAAAAAGATGATGCGGTAACTATGCGCGATCAGCAAACTGATGCGGATCGTATCAAAACATCTGATGGCAAACCTGGTAACCCTGCTTATTTGATTATGAAAGCAGCGTGCACGCATTTGGGTTGTATCCCTGTTGGTGTTACTGAGGCGGGTTATCTTGGTGAATATGGTGGTTGGTTCTGCCCTTGCCATGGTTCGCAATATGATACTTCGGGCCGTATCCGTCAGGGTCCTGCACCGAAAAACCTTGAAATCCCACCTTTTGTCTATTTGTCAGACACCAAAGTAAAGATTGGATAATAAGATGAGTGGTCCTTCTAAATATGTTCCAAATAGTGGGTTCGAAAAATGGCTTGATCGCCGTTTACCACTTATCCGTTTTGCCTATGACACTATGGTTGATTTCCCAACCCCAAAAAACCTAAATTATTGGTGGACTTTTGGCGGTATCTTGGCAATTTTCTTGGTAATCCAAATTCTTACCGGTATTATTTTGGTTATGCATTATGTGCCGCATGTTGATTTGGCTTTCGCTTCTGTTGCGCACATTATGCGTGATGTGAATGGTGGTTGGCTTGTGCGTTATATGCACATGGTTGGCGCATCTTTCTTCTTCTTGGCGGTATATATTCACATTTTCCGCGGTCTTTATTATGGATCATATAAAGAGCCACGCGAATTATTGTGGGGCCTTGGCGTTATTATCTATCTTTTGATGGTTATTACTGCATTCATGGGCTATGTGCTTCCTTGGGGTCAGATGTCATTCTGGGGCGCGACTGTTATCACTAATATCGCATCTGCTATCCCTGTTGTTGGTGAGCATATTCACACATGGCTATTGGGTGGTTTTGCGGTTGGTCAGCCAACATTGAACCGCTTCTTATCATTGCACTATTTGATGCCATTCGTAATTGCGGGTGTTGTGGTTCTTCACATTTGGGCGCTGCACGTTCCTGGTAATAACAACCCAACTGGTGTTGAAGTTAAAGATGTGGAAAAAGAAACCCTTCCATTCCACCCATATTACACAATCAAAGACGGCTTTGCGATTTTGATTTTCTTGATGGTTTATGTTGCCTTCGTATTCTTTGCACCAGAGGCATTGAATCACCCAGACAATTATATTCCTGCAAATCCACAAGTAACACCTGCACACATTGTTCCTGAATGGTATTTGTTGCCATTCTATGCAATCTTGCGT
The DNA here is from genome assembly GCA_027492515.1 of Hyphomonadaceae bacterium. Taxonomy (GTDB): domain Bacteria; phylum Pseudomonadota; class Alphaproteobacteria; order Caulobacterales; family Aquidulcibacteraceae; genus Pseudaquidulcibacter. The sequence goes on along the minus strand of JAPUEP010000011.1, from coordinate 1,926 downwards.
GCGATTGACTTTAACATCCTATTCATTCCTGCAAAACTTGGCGGTGTTATCGCTATGGGCGGCGCAATTTTGATTTGGTTGGCTTTGCCACTTTTAGATTCTTCTAAAATCAAATCTATGCGTTATCGTCCATTGGGTAAAATCTTCTGGTTCTTATTCTTGGTGAATTTCGTTGTTCTTGGCTTCTGCGGTGCAAATATTGGTGAACCTTGGACAACAATTTCAAAAATCGGCGTTGTATATTATTTCGCTTATTTCTTGGTAATTTTGCCAGCATTGGGAATTTATGAAAAACCTAAAACGCCACCTGCATCAATTGCAGATTCAATTTCTGGCGCACATTAAGGGGTAATGAAAATGCGTAAAATTCTACTTACAACTATTCTAACCCTTGGTTTGGCTTCTTCTGCGGCTTTGGCGAATGAAGGCGGTCATAAACTTTTGGATGCCCAAGGTAGCTATAATGGTATTTTTGGTCGCTTCGATCGTGCGCAAGTACAGCGTGGCTTCCAAATCTATAAAGAAGTTTGTTCTTCTTGCCATTCAATGAAGGAACTGCACTATCGCAATTTGGGTGAAAAAGGTGGGCCATATTATGACCCTAAATTCCCAAATGCCAACGACAACCCAGTAGTTAAGGCAATTGCCAAAGGCTATAAAGTGAAAGACGTTGATGCAAATGGTGCAGAGATTGAGCGTGAAGGCACACCTGCTGATGCTTTTGTAAGCCCATTTGCATCTGATTATGATGCAAAAGCTGCAAATGGCGGCGCTTTACCACCTGATTTGTCTGTAATCACAAAGGCACGTCATGGCGGTCCAAATTATGTTTATTCATTGATGCAAGGCTATAACAAACCTGTACCACATGATGTAAAAGTTCCTGAAGGGAAAGTTTACAATCCATATATCGCAGGTGGAATTATTGGTATGCCTGAACAGCTTACTGATGGTCGTGTGACTTATGCTGATACGCCTGAAAACAAAGGTGTTAAAGCAACCCAAGAACAAGAATCTGCTGATATTGCGGCATTCTTGCAATGGGCATCTGATCCACATCAAACAGAGCGTAAAACAACCGGTCTTGCGACTATGTTATTCTTGTTCATTTTCGCCATTTTCACTTGGTTCTCTTACCAATCTGTATGGCGTAATGTGAAACATTAAAGGCTCTCACTTTGCCGCCCTCGCCGCTTCGCGGCTCACTCAGCAAAGTGGTTTTAAGCGGACAATAAAAATCAAAAAGCGTGGTTTATGATTTTTATTGACATTATATTTTATGAAAGCCCGAACTTGGTTCGGGCTTTTGTTTTGTCGCATTGACGTTGGTTGTGGTTGTTTTTATTGGTGGGGTGTGAGGTGATTATGTCGGAATGGGTATTGGGGATTATTGGGGGTTCGGGGCTTTATCAGATTGATGGGCTTGAAGGTGAATGGGTCAAGGTTGAGACACCATTTGGTGCGCCATCTGATGATATTTTTGTGGGCGAACTTGAAGGTCAAGAAATTGCATTTTTGCCGCGTCATGGGCGTGGGCATATTTTCACGCCTTCGACAATTAATTACCGCGCCAATATTTATGCTTTAAAGTCACTTGGGGTCACTGATATTCTTTCCGTTTCTGCGGTTGGTTCACTAAAAAAAGAATATGAGCCAGGGCATTTTGTTTTTGTTGATCAATTCATTGACCGCACTTTCGCACGTGAAAAAACCTTCTTTGGTAATGGCCTTGTTGCCCATGTTTCAATGGCACATCCAATTTGCCCACGTCTTTCGCAAATGGCGCAATTAAGCGCAATCGAAGCAGGCGCACACACACATAAGAACGGCACTTATATGGTTATGGAAGGCCCACAATTCTCATCAAAAGCGGAATCAGAGCTTTATCGTTCATGGAATTGTGACGTAATCGGCATGACCAATATG
>JAPUEP010000010.1 GCA_027492515.1 Hyphomonadaceae bacterium | reverse complement strand
AACCGCCGTATTAATTGTCGCCTTTTTATCCAAGAATTGGGTTTTTAATCCCGCTTCATAATGATTAATCGATTCAGGGGCGACAGTTGCAAAATCTTTAACCGCAGGAAGCCCATCGGCACCATTTGGAATACCATTCAGATTTATCCCACCTGACTTAAACGTCTTTGCATAAGTTGTATAAAACAAAACATCGGGTGCGGCCTTATATGATAAAGTTATATCGCCCGATAAATTGGTATCTTCAAAATTTGCAACATAGAATGAAGGCGCTAATTGATTATTTTGAATGGTTTTTAAAACCGAATTTGAAGTCGAAAGGCCACCACTTACCAATGCATTATAATAAGAATCTTTTTGGTCATAATTATATCTAAGACCCGGTTCGATACTTAATTTTTCATTCAAATGCCATGTAAGACGCCCAAAAATTGCCGCGCTTTTTGTATCAAGCCTTACATCACTAGTTTGGGTAAGGCCGTTTAATACAGATGAATAATCGGCATATGTATGATGCACCAAAACCGCATCAAGCGCAGAATTTGTCGCCGCATTCGCAGGGCCATTTAACCAATAACTTGCCGCAGAACCAAGCGCGGTATTACCCGATGACCTAATTTTTTGTTGAAAGTAAAATAGACCCGCAACATATTCGAATTTATCATTAATTTTTTTGTTAAATCTAAATTCTTGTTGCCATTGTTCGGAATCAGATGGATTTGCTGAAACTGTTGTAATTGGCAAACCAATCCAATCGCGGTCATTCGACGGGCGCCATGACCATGTTCGCCATGCGGTCACACTTGTAAGATTGCCGCCCGCAACTTTCCAATTTGCTTTAAGCGATGCGCCGCTATTATGTTGTAAGCCTTTGGTTTGGCTATCATGATCAACCAAGCGGTCAAATGGATCTGTGCTTGGAACATTATAATTAAAGAAGGCCGCCAATGCATTATATTGGCGATTTGCCGCGCGCAAAGTTGGCGCAACACGAACATAGACCTGCCCTGCCCCATTTGGCTTTTGCGATGTATAATCGCCATAGAATGTTAAATCAAAATCATCATTCGGCTTCCAAAGAATTTGACCGCGCGTGCTAAAATTATTTAATTCATTCACTTTTTCATGGCGCGCAACATTATATGAAAGGCCATCACGCTTTGTATATGATGTTGATAAACGGGCGCGAATTGTTTCACTTAATGGCCCTGAAACCGAACCTTTAACTTGAACGAAATTCTCATTGCCATAATTAACATTGGCACGCGCTTCGAAGGTTGAAGATGGTGGGCGGGTTGTAATATTTATCGCCCCTGCTGTTGTATTTTTCCCGTATAAAGTGCCTTGGGGGCCACGTAATACTTCAACTTGGGCAACATCTACAAAATCAACGGCGGCGGATGCCGCACGCGCATAATAAACATCATCAATATAAAAACCAACACCCTGCTCAATACCATCATTTGTAAGGCCAAATGGCGCGCCAAGACCACGTATATTAATTGTCGTATTACGTTGGTTTTGCGAATAAAATTGCAAAGTTGGCAATGATTGTTGAAGTTTTGCAGTATTAAAAGTGCCTGATTGCTCTAATAATGCACCCGAAATCGCGGATACTGAGATGGCGGAATTTTGTTGGGTTTCAACGCGGCGTTTGGCGGTAATAATTATTTCTTCGCTATCTGTTGGCGGCAAATCATCGGCAATTGAATTATTGGATGAAAAAATAATCGCCATTGTACTAATACCAAATAATAGCTTTCTTGAATCTATGGGCATATCAAACTCTAAGTAAAAAGTTATATGCCTCCAGTTTTCTGGTCAGCAATTAAGTTAAAGGATGTCTCAATCTAACGAGGGGGAAGAATTAATCGTTAAATCGCAGCCTTTCGGTTACATCAACTTGGACAACACGGCTTTCGTGAACCGTCAAAGTTATAGAACCGAAACTTAAGTTCGACAGAGCTTCACCTACTTTTTCGAGAGGTTTTGAATAATCACGCACGTTTGAACGGCCTAATGTCTTCTTTTCATCTGATGACATGAACACTCCCATGATAAAACACTGCCGATATGTTTCGGCAAAAACAGGGTAATGTCAACTAAAAAGATAGACAATAATAAAAAACAGAAATGAAAACTAATGTCACAAACTAAAAAAGAATATTTTTTCTAAACCATTACTTTTCAAATGCTTATGCGAAATTAATTTCTTCCATAACCATATTAGAAGAAGCTAATTCTGAATTTCGATTTTATCTGCCAAAGTAATTTTATCGAGAATCGCGGCAGTTTCATCGCGCACCATAAGCATTAATGCACGGGTTCGGCATTCACCCTCTTCTACGCAATTCTTGCATTTTTCATATGCAAAACGACTGGCACATGGCACAAGTGCCAAAGAACCCCGCGTTATCCTTATAATATCACCATAAGAAATGTCGCATGGTGCAATCGCCAATTGGCATCCACCATCAGGGCCGCGTTGTGACTTAACAATACCTTCGCGATTTAATTCGGAAAGTATAATTGTTAAAAACTTAAGCGGAATATTTTGCTCGCTCGCAATTTGTGAAACGGGAATATTACCCCCGCCATAATTATCGGCAAGGTGCTGTAAGGCCCGAATAGAATATTTTGTTTTTTGCGAAAGCATTTTTAATCTCTACTTAATCGATAGATAAAGGATAATTTGAAATTGTAAAACTATATTTAAACCTTATTTTTTCTGCCTAAAAAAACAGCATTATTTTAGATTTTTCTAATTTAATTAAGCAAATTTTAAGCTTAAAACCTAATAAGAGCTTAAATAGGTGAGAACATGTTTAGCATTTTAAAAAAGAATAAAGACAGTAACTTAAGGGTAACCGAAGAAACTAATTTCGTAGCCCCAACTTTCGAGCAGATTGATTTATCTCCTTTTGAAAGCGTGTTAAACCGACAGAAGGTTGATATAGACGCAACGTCACCCAAAATCCTAAGCCTTGTAAAACTGGCACATGAAAGATTGGCGCAATCAGATAGAAGCGCTTTAATTTCTGTTGTTAATTGCTCTACAAATGCAAGTAATTTTCAGGCATCTGTTGCCCGTGCATATGCAGAAGTAACAAAAAGCGAATCTGAAATTAGTGTTATGGCAGCAGCAGTCGAAGAATTAACTGCTTCAATCAGCCAAATTGCTGATTTGGCACAAAGAACCGACCAATCGCTTGAAGCATCAGCAACCAAAGCGAACCAAGGTGCACAAGAAGTTGAACTTGCCGCCCAATCAAGCCAAAGCGTTACACAAGCGCTTTCACTTGTTGATCAAGATTTGAACAATCTGAATGCTGTTGCGATTGATATTAAAGATATGGCGCAAGAAATTGATGCCATTGCGTCGCAAACCAATCTTCTTGCACTTAATGCAACAATCGAAGCGGCACGTGCAGGTGAAGCGGGCAAAGGTTTTGCGGTTGTTGCACAAGAAGTTAAACAATTATCAGCGCAAACCGCAAAATCAACCGAAAATATTCGTGCCCGTATTGGTCGGCTTGAGGCGGCATTAAATGCAATCTTTGGTGCAATCAATTCTGCAAAATCGGCTGCAAATGATGCACAAGAAGCAGCATCAAAAGCAAGCGAAAGCGTTACGCAAGCATCACAAGGCGTACAAGTAGGTGCCGAAGGCGTTGCAAATGTTGCGCAAGTTCTTTCAGAGCAATCGCAAGCAGTGAATGAACTTAGCGAAGGCATAAATCGTGCAGCCCAATCATCTAAAGATGCAAAAGGTTTGATTGAAAAATCTGCTGAGACAGTTAATGCGTCTGAAAAAGAAATTACGCACGAATTGGACAATCTTGAAAAGATTGGTGTTGAAAATTACGTATTATATCGTGCTAAATCAGATCATATTATGTGGAAAAAACGCCTTGCAGCGCTGCTTTCTGGTATGGCTACTTTAAATGAAAGCGATTTGACAGACCATACAATGTGCCGCCTTGGTAAATGGTGGAATAACTTCAAGTCAAGTTCAAGTTCATTATCGCCAAACTTCCTTGCAATTGAAGAACCGCACAAACGCGTTCATGAAAACGGCAAAGAAGCAGCAAGACTTTACAATTCAGGTGATAGAATCGGCGCTTTTGAAGCATTCTATAGAATGGATGCCGCATCTGACGAAGTTGTTGCCAAACTTGATGCATTAATTGCCGAAAACGAAGCAAAATAATTATTTTAATATGAAATTAAAAAGGCCACCAAAATTGGTGGCCTTTTTCCGTGAAGAAGATTTAAAATTAATAAACGCCTTG
>JAPUEP010000009.1 GCA_027492515.1 Hyphomonadaceae bacterium | reverse complement strand
GCTCTTTCAATTGCAAACCAATCTTCTCAGATTGCTTTGTCATTGTTCCGTTAATAGCGGGTTTTGGGTCGGGCGCCTAATAGGCGTCCGAGACTAAGTAGCAATGCTGTATTTTCACAAGCTAGAGGAATCGAATAAATCGATTAAGTAAAATGGTAGATCAGATTAAACCAATCTCATTCGCCGCAAACTACTCTATAGCTAGCAGCGGTGAAACAACTTTTGATGCGGCTAATCACGGTAATGATTTGGCAAATGACAAATATAAACCTGTTGCCGCTTCAAACAATGCCAAGGACGAAACAGCCAAAAAGCATGAGGCAGAGCAAAAAAGCAAAACCGATGCATTGGCTGCAAAATTATCGATAAATGGTAGCAAGTTGATTATTGAAAAAGATCCACATGCCGCAGGTTTTATCTATAAGTCGCTAAATACTGAAACTGGTGAAGTTACAAAAATTTGGCCTAAGAAGGATATCGCTGATGCCCTTCAATCAATGCCAGAAATTGATTCCCGCGGAATGATGCTGGATGAAAGTGCATAATCCTTATTACAGTTAAGATTTAAGGCGCATCTTTATGGTGCGCCTTTTCTTTATGGCGGAAAAAATTTCCACTTTTATCTTGTATTAGGTAATTATTGCCTTTTGTTAAGCATAATATTTCTCTACGACTTTTTAAAAAATTATATAAAAACAATAGATTATGAAAATGTTCCATATTGGCACATTCTTTGCTCATATAATTGCGAAAGATTGGCGAAACGCCAGAATTACTCAAGAAGGGGCAAAAAATGGGTTCAAGCGTAACAACAAATGTCGGTGCAATGACAGCATTGCAGGCTTTGAATATGACTGGACGTGATCTTCAAACAGTTCAGGGCAGAATTAATACTGGCCTTAAAGTTGCAACTGCAAAAGATAATGGCGCTGTCTATAATATCGCACAACAACAACGCTCTGACCTTGCTGCATATGAAGCGGTAAGAAGCGGCCTTGACCGTGCAAAAGGTATTGCTGATGTTGCTTTGGCGGCTGGCGAATCTATTTCTGATGTTTTCAAACAAATGCGTGAAAAAGCGGTTGCTGCTTCTGATACTTCAATTTCTGCAAGCTCACGCGCAGCATATAATTCTGAATTTGTTGCTTTGCGTGATCAGGTTGCAAGCATTATCGCAAACGCGCAATTTGATGGTGCTAATATTTTAGGTGGCGGTGCCAACCTTACATTCCTGGCAAATACTTCTGGTTCGCAAACTATTACATTGCCAACTTTGGATTTAGCATTAACTACTGGTGCGGGCACTGCGCCTGCATCTCCTGCGGCTGATGTGTATCTCGGTACGACTGATGATTTAACAACTGCAGCCAATGCCGCGAATGCGCGTGATAGGGTTGCGGCATCTTTGGATTATGTAAATACAGAGCTTGCACGCCTTGGTGCAGCTTCAAAACGTATTGATAGCCACAATGTTTTTGTATCAAAACTTCAAGATGCAATTACTTCTGGTATTGGTAATTTGGTTGATGCCGACCTTGCAAAAGAAAGTGCACATTTGCAATCTTTACAAGTTAAACAACAATTAGGCACACAAGCACTTTCAATTGCTAACCAGGCGCCGCAAACTATTCTTTCTTTGTTTAAATAGTTTTATAAATATAATTTCATTGAAAACTTGGGGGCTTTGCCCCCATTTTTTTTGTGCAAAAAATCATTAAAAAACATAATTAATAGCTAAATAATCATTATAGTTACTATGTTGTTTACCATATTTTACCACTTTAACCATAAGCTTAGGTTTCATGGGATTTCCTGCGACAAAAATGGAAATTAAGAGGGCAAAATGACGAGTGTTCAAACTAATATTGGTGCGATGATTGCACTACAAAACCTTAACAAAACCAATTCAGAATTGGCAGAAGTGCAAGGTCGAATTAATACAGGTTTAAAAGTTGCAACCGCAAAAGATAATGGCGCAATTTATAATATCGCACAGCAACAAAGATCTGAAAAAGCAGCCTATGATGCAGTTCGAACTGGTCTTGATCGTGCAAAATCAATTGCCGACGTTGCAATGGCTGCGGGTGAATCTATTTCTGATGTCTTTAAACAAATGCGCGAAAAAGCAGTTGCGGCATCTGACCCATCAATTTCCGCAAGTTCGCGCGCAGCATATAATTCAGAATTCACCGCATTGCGCGACCAAATCGCAAGTATTATCGCAAACGCACAATTTGATGGCGCAAATGTTTTAGATGGTAACGCAGCAAATCTTTCATTCTTGGCAAATACCACAGGCTCACTAACAATTGACATGCCGATTTTGGATTTGCGCCTTGTTGCGGGTGCGGGTACTGCACCTGCTACACCTGCTGCTGATGTTTATCTTGGTACGACCGATGATTTAACATCAACTGCCAATGCAATTGCGGCACGTGATAGAGCTGCGGCATCATTAGATTTCATCAATGGTCAATTGGCAAAACTTGGCGCTGCATCAAAACGCCTTGAAAGCCACAATACTTTTGTTTCAAAACTTCAAGATTCAATCGAAGCAGGTATTGGCAATTTGGTTGACGCCGATATGGCAAAAGAGGCAGCACGCCTTCAAGCGGTTCAAGTTAAACAACAATTGGGCACACAAGCGCTTTCAATCGCCAACCAAGCGCCGCAAGCAATCCTAAGCTTGTTTAAAGGCTAATTAAAACAATTATTTAAAGCCGCAGGTTTGCCATACCCTCTTTGGCAAATCTGCGGCTTTTTTGTATTAATTTAGTCTGCGTGAAGTTTTATTGCCGCTGCAATTGCGATTGGAGCCAATACAATCGCCACAAGGCAGATTGTACAAATAAGTAAAAACCCTTGGCTAAAAATACCATTTCCCATAATTACTTGTGATGCCGCACCTGAACCAAAAATGATGATTGGCGTATAAAGTGGCAAAGAAAGCAATGCCACCAAAAGCCCGCCGCGCCGCACACCCGCGCCAAGTGCCGAACCAATTGCCCCAATTAAAAACATCGCCAAAGAGCCGATAAAAAGCTGAAAAGTAAGGGGCAAAATATATTGGGTTTCAATATTAATCATAAGCCCCGCAATCGGCACGGCAAACATCAAAGGTATCGCAACCGCCACCCATTGCCCCAAAGTCTTGCCAAGCATAATGATAGAAAGCGGCAAATCCCCAAGTAGGATTTGATCCAAACTTCCATCATCAATATCGCCTTGAAACAAACGCTCAAGTGATACAAGGCAGGCAAGCGCAAGTGCAAGCCACAAATAGCCCGCACCAATTTTGCGCAGCATTTCAGGATCTGGCCCAATTGAAAATGGCAAAATCAAAATTGCGCCCGCAAAAAATGCCGCCGGCAAAAATGCCCCGCCATTATTACCAAGATTAAGGCGAATTTCGCGTGATATAATTGCAATAAACGCTTTAAACATCGGCAATCTCACGAATTTGATATTGCGCTAAATCAAGTTTTTGCATTGGTTTACATGGTGGCTCATCATGGACTGCGGCAATTATAATGCCGCCATTTTCACGATGCTCATCTAAAATTTTGCCCAAAATTTGCCGCCCCTTTGTGTCAAGCGGGGCAAAGGGTTCATCCAAAAGCCAGATTGGGCGTTTGCTTATAAGCGCGCGAACCAATGCCACGCGGCGTTTCTGCCCTGCCGATAATCCGCCGCCCATAAGAGGTAAAAGACGTTCAATCTCAAGGCGTTTTATATGTGTTTTAATTTCGCTTTTTGGCGTTCCAAAAAAATCGGCCCAAAATTCTAATTGTGCCGAAACACTTTCATTGGATTTTATGGCATCCAAATGCCCCATTAAAACAACATATTCATTGTTGGCGGCATCATCCAAACCACTAAAAGCAATTTGCCCAAATTTTTGTTGATGAAGCCCTGCAATGGCGCGCAAAAGTGTGGTTTTGCCTGTGCCATTGGCGCCGCGCAATTCAATTGCATCACCCTTTTCAAGATTAAGCGAAAGCCCCTTAATAAGAAGCCTATCACCCCTTTGAAGGGCGATATCTTTTAATGAAAGTGATGCACAAAATTCCACAATAAAACCTTTATTTTCTATTGCGGCTTTTTGCCTGTTATTTCAAGTGCGCCATTTTCATCCATTGTGCGATAAAAACAATTTTCAAACCCCACATGGCAACAACCACCATCACCACCAATTTCAACCAAAAGTAAAACAACATCTTGGTCGCAATCGGTTTTAATGGCCTTCACATTTTGAATCTGCCCCGATGTTTCACCCTTAAGCCATAATGATTTGCGCGAGCGC
>JAPUEP010000008.1 GCA_027492515.1 Hyphomonadaceae bacterium | reverse complement strand
GATCTATGTGAAACTATGAAATTTGGCTCGCTTTGTGCGCTTGGTGGTTTCACGCCATATCCAGTGCAAAGTGCGATTAGGGCTTGGAGGGGTAAAAATGTCTAATATGAATACAAAGGACAATGGAACTCCAAAAATTGATGGCGAAATGGTTGAATTCACCATTGATGGCTTTAAAGCCCGCGCACCCAAAGGCACATCAATTTTGCGTGCTGCATCTGAAATTGGCATAAATATTCCCAAATTATGCGCAACCGATATTGTAAAACCATACGGCTCGTGCCGTCTTTGCTTGGTGGAAATTGAAGGGCGCGCAGGAACACCATCATCATGCACAACTCCAATCGCGGCGGGAATGGAAATAAAAACCCAAACCGATAGATTAAAAAAACTACGGCGTGGGGTAATGGAATTATATATTTCAGACCACCCGCTTGATTGCCTTACATGCGCGGCAAATGGCGATTGCGAACTTCAGGATATGGCAGGCGCAGTTGGTTTGCGTGATGTGCGCTTTGAACAAGGCAATAATCATTTGGGGCAGGCCAAAGATATATCCAACCCATATTTTGATTTTGATCCATCAAAATGCATTATCTGTGCACGCTGCGTTCGTGCCTGCGAAGAAGTGCAGGGGACATTCGCCCTTTCCATTGATGGTCGTGGTTTTGCATCACACATTAATGCGGGCGTGAATGAGGATTTTTTTGATAGTGAATGTGTGTCATGTGGCGCATGCGTTAATGCCTGCCCAACGGGCACATTAATTGAAAAATCGGTGGTTGAAATTGGGCAGCCCGAACATTCAAAAATCACAACTTGCGCCTATTGCGGTGTTGGCTGCACATTCGAAGCACAAATGCGGGGCGATGAATTGGTGCGCATGGTTCCCTATAAGGATGGCAAGGCCAATCGTGGCCATTCATGTGTAAAGGGGCGTTTTGCCTATGGCTATGCCGAACATCAAGACCGCATATTAAACCCTATGATACGCGAAAAAATTGGCGATGAATGGCAAGAAGTAAGTTGGGATTATGCCTTCGAATACACCGCCAAAAAGTTGCGTGAAATTGAAAATAAATATGGCAATAAAGCCATTGGCGGCATAACTTCATCACGTTGCACCAATGAAGAAACGTTCCTTGTTCAAAAACTTATTCGCGCAGGTTTTGGGATTAATAATGTTGATACATGTGCAAGGGTTTGCCATTCGCCAACGGGCTATGGCTTAAAGCAGGCCTTTGGAACGTCGGCGGGAACGCAAGATTTTGATAGTGTTGAACATGTTGATGTTGCAATAATTATTGGCGCAAATCCAACCGATGGACACCCTGTTTTTGCATCGCGCCTTAAAAAACGTATTAGGGAAGGTGCAAAATTAATTGTCATTGACCCGCGCCGAATTGATATGGTGCAAAGCCCGCATATAAAGGCCGATTTTCATTTGCCATTGCGCCCTGGAACCAATGTTGCAATGGTAACGGCGCTGGCGCATGTCATTGTTACTGAAAATTTGGTGGATAGGGATTTTATCAATCAAAAATGCGATATTGATGAATATGAAGCATGGGCGCAATTTGTTTCCAATGCCCGCCACAGCCCTGAAAATATCGCCCCGCTTTGTGGTATTGCTGCCGAAGATATTCGCGATGCCGCACGGCTTTATGCAACTTCAGGCAATGGTGCAATCTATTACGGCCTTGGCGTTACCGAGCATTCCCAAGGTACAACAACGGTTATGGCAATTGCCAATCTTGCAATGGCAACGGGTAATATTGGGCGCAAGGGGGTTGGGGTTAATCCATTACGCGGTCAAAATAATGTTCAAGGTTCATGCGATATGGGTTCTTTCCCGCATGAATTTTCAGGATATCGTTCGGTTGGTGATGATGTTGTTCGCGCGATGTTTGAAGAAAAATGGGGCGCAAAATTATCAAATATCGCAGGGCTTAGAATTCCCAATATGCTTGATGAAGCGGTGGCGGGTAATTTCAAGGCACTTTATTGCCAAGGTGAAGATATTCTTCAATCAGATCCCAACACACACCATGTTTCGGCGGCACTTGCCAATATGGAATGTGTGATTGTGCAGGATTTGTTTTTGAACGAAACCGCCAATTATGCGCATATTTTTCTTCCGGGTTGCACATTTTTGGAAAAAGATGGCACTTTTACAAATGCCGAACGCCGTATTCAAAGGGTGCGCAAAGTAATGCAGCCCAAAAATGGCCTTGCCGATTGGGAAGTAACACAAAAACTTGCCAATGCGCTTGGCATGAATTGGCATTATAATCACCCAAGTGAAATTATGGATGAGATTGCCGAATTAACGCCATCTTTTGCGGGCGTTAATTATGAAAAACTTGAACAAATGGGTTCGGTTCAATGGCCGTGTGATGATACACACCCAGAAGGCTCACCCATCATGCATATTGATAAATTTGCCAATGGTAAGGGCAAGTTTATTATAACTGAATATGTGCCGACTTTGGAAAAAACGGGGCCAAAATTCCCATTATTGCTAACTACTGGGCGAATTTTAACGCAATATAATGTTGGCGCGCAAACCCGCCGAACCCCAAATCAAAAATGGCATGATGAAGACTTATTGGAAATAAACCCAATTGATGCCGAAATTCGTGGTATTATTGAGGGCGATTTTGTGAAACTTCAAAGCCGTTCGGGCGAAACTGCATTGCGCGCAAAAATCACCGATAGGGTATCGGCGGGCGTGGTTTATACAACTTTCCATCACCCAGATACACAGGCTAATGTAATAACCACTGAACTTTCCGATTGGGCCACCAATTGCCCTGAATATAAGGTGACGGCGGTGCAAGTTTCCAAAACCAATGGCGAAACCGAATATCAAAAAAATTACACACAATTTTCACACGAAAATCGCCATATAGGCCACTCAAAATAATGCCCTATAAAGAGTTTGAAAATAGGAAATATATTGTTGAGAATGGCTGGCAAGATTCAAAGCGAAACCTTGTGTGTGAGATTGCAATCGCAATTACCTATAATGGCACAACCCACGCCATAATGATGGCAAGCCCCAATGATTTAGAAGATTATGCAATCGGGTTTAGTTTTTGTGAAGGCATAATAAAAAATAGAAATGAAATCGAAAAAATAGAAATCATCAATCATAATAAGGGGATAGAGCTTAGAATTGCTTTGCAAAATGATGTTGCCACAAATTTTATGCGGCAAAGGAATTTAAAACTTGGGCCCGTCGGCTGCGGTCTTTGTGGTGTGGATAGTTTGGATGCAGCATTACCAAGTCTTGAAAAACTTGGGATGGCAAAAAGGTTTGATGCGCATATAATCATCAATGCAATGGCAAAAATGCGCGGGTTTCAAAGAATAAACCAAGCCACAAATGCCGCCCATGCCGCAGGTTTTATGGATGAAAATGGCGATGTAATTATGGTACGCGAAGATATTGGGCGCCATAATGCACTTGATAAATTAATTGGCGCATTATTGGCGCAAAATATTGATACCAAAAATGGCGCAATTTTAATGACATCGCGCCTTTCAATTGATTTGGTGCAAAAATGCGCTTCAATTAAATGCGCCAATTTATGCGCAATTTCCGCGCCATCAAGTCTTGCGATTGATGCGGCAAAGCAAAGCAATATAAACATATATGCCATTGTTCGCGATGATGGGCTTGAAAAATTTTAGGTTTGATTAAACCAACAAACTTTGTAACAATATTATTATGTATGACATATTAGGCCGCAAAATTGATTATATCCGCCTATCCCTGACTGATAGGTGCGATTTAAGATGCCAATATTGTATGTCAGAAAATCAAAAATTCTTGCCACGTTCTGAAATCTTGAGTTTTGAGGAAATAATTAATCTTGTCGATTTTCTAACCCAAAACGGCATAAAATATCTGCGCCTTACGGGTGGGGAGCCGTTGGTTCGCAAGGATGTTGGAAAATTAATCCAACAGCTTGGATTATTTGTTGAAACTGGCAAATTAAGCGAGCTTACAATTACAACCAATGGAACATTATTGCGCCATTTTGCAAAGGATTTGGCGCGCGCAGGAATAAAACGAATTAATGTTTCACTTGATACATTGGATGCGCAAAAATATAAGGAAATTACGCGCGGTGGTAATTTGGCCAATGTTTTGGATGGTATTGATGCCGCTTTTGAAAACCAAATACGCGTTAAAATTAATTGTGTGGTTTTAAAGCAAGATAATTTTGATGAATTACCAAAATTAATTGAATATGCCCATTCAATTGGCGCAGACATTTCATTAATCGAAACCATGCCAATGGATGAAAAAATATTGGGCCGCGAG
>JAPUEP010000007.1 GCA_027492515.1 Hyphomonadaceae bacterium | reverse complement strand
AAATTTTCAATTGTCTTTCATGATTTTGAAGCTCAAAATGGCGGGTTAAAATATGGCACAGAATGGAATGCCATTATTGAACAAAATTTCGGCAAAAATTATAGTGCTGGCATTAAAATTGGCAAATATGAAGCCGATAATCTATTCACAAATACCACAAAAATTATGCCATATTTTGGCTTGAAATTCTAATTAAAGAAATAAATGTCGTGGGATTATGCATATTCCCACGACATTTTTTTGTTATAAGTGCTATACATTTCATTTTCGATAAGGATTTTCATGGACGACCATATTCATTGGGACGGCGTTTATAACACCAAACAATCCGATAGCGTAAGTTGGTTTCAAGAAACACCTAAAATCTCACTTGATTTAATCGGAAAAATTGCCAAATCAAAAAGCGATAATATTATTGACGTGGGTTCTGGTGCGTCAAAATTAATTGATGAACTTGAAGCGCGCGAATTTACTAATGTTTCAATTCTAGATATTTCGCAAACCGCATTAAATATAACAAGAAATCGACTAGTTAAATTTGCCGATTGTTACGAATGGCTAGTTGGTGATGTCACAAAAATAGAATTGCCGAAAAGCCACTATAAGATATGGCATGATAGGGCAGTTTTTCACTTCTTAACGGAAAAAGAACAAAGACAAAAATATATTTCGCAATTAACAAATTCGATTGCACCAAATGGCAACGTAATAATTGCAACTTTCAGCCTTGACGGGCCAAAAAAATGTAGCGGGCTTGATATTGTCGGATATAGCGCTCAGACACTTGCACAAGAACTTGGAAATAAATTCACTTTGATTGAATCGACAATAGAGCAACATAATACACCATCTGGTTCAATTCAGGAATTTATCTATTGTCATTTCAAAGTGGCAAGTTAAGCTCTGTTGAGCAGATTTACAATAAAACAACCCCCGCCAGCGGAACTGGCGGGGGTTATAATTTGCGATAAATTGATTATCTAACCAATGGGCTGGTTGCGCCCTCTAAATCAATACCTTTTATGTCGCTTTTTCCGACCAATATTTGCAAATATTGCGACACAGCAGTTTGCCAGGACACGTCTTTAAGGAATGCCGCAATCGTAGGCTTCACATGCTCAAAAGCGACATAATTTCCTGCTGTATCCCTAAATGTCCCTTGGTTTGAATTATAATATTGCAAACATGAAGCATCATCGGCATCAGGTGTTTTAACATCTTCTTCCAAAACGCGTGAAATGAGAAAATCCTCTTTGACGATCTGACTTTCATTTTCATCAGGTAGATTGATTTGCAATTCATGGGCGCGAGACAAAAGTAATTTTCTTATTACCAACGCGCGGCCTGCCTTTGCCATTGCCTCATCGGCATTTGCGGCAGGGTGATATTGCATTTCATTGAAAACCTCTTCATCTTCAATTTCGCAATCATCAACAAATATAGGCATTTTTATCTCCTTGCTTTGCGTGAACGCACAATTTGCAGTGGTCTCGGAAGATATTTTGCAGGTATGCTTAACATATGAACCAAGCGGGTAAATGGGAATAAAAGTAAAATTGTTAGCCCCAAAAACAAGTGACATTTAAATATCCAATCGGCGTCTTTGATAAAATCAGCGGCACCACTTCTAAAAGTCAAAATATGCTGCGCCCATTGAGATAAATTAAGCATTTGCGTTGCATCATGATGCGATAATGAGAATGGTATTGTAATCAATCCAAGCGTCATTTGTAACCATAATAGGAATAAAATTAATATATCCAATGATGATGATGTTGCACGAATACGAGGGTTGCCAAGACGGCGCAATAAAAGGATTGAAAGACCTATAAAGCCAAAAACCCCTGCAATTCCCCCCGCTATTATTGCCAACATTTGTTTTGCTTCTGCAGTAATAAAATGCTCATAGAGCGCGTGTGGGGTTAAAAGGCCGACGAAATGCCCCATAAAGATGAAAATTATTCCTAAATGGAAAAAAATATTTCCAATCGCCAAGCCTTTATCTGATAAAATTTGGCTTGATGATGCTTGCCATGAATATTGTTCCCGATCATAACGTATCAAAGTTCCCAAGAATAAAAAAACTAAGGCAATATAGGGGTATATTCCGAATAAAAATGAGTGAATGAAGTCAATCATTGTGTAACTCCTTGCGGGATATTAGATTGAAGGCTGCAATTAGATTTTACGCTT
Source organism: Hyphomonadaceae bacterium (assembly GCA_027492515.1). Classification (GTDB taxonomy): domain Bacteria; phylum Pseudomonadota; class Alphaproteobacteria; order Caulobacterales; family Aquidulcibacteraceae; genus Pseudaquidulcibacter. Next base: position 2,141 of record JAPUEP010000007.1, on the reverse strand, counting down.
GATGGGCAGGTGCCACATGAATTTGTGTCCACGCCATCTTCTGGATTTTGTGCGCCCAAGAATTCAATTTGCTTTTCTTCCCATTCCTTATCCAATTCTTCGAAAGAAGTTTCTTCATTGGCTTTCTGGACGACTTCGCCGATTTCTTGACCAACCATTTTCAGAAGTGCTTGGAAAATATAATGATAATTATTTCCGCGTTCTTTAAGTTTGGTGCCAATCGCCTTTAAAATATGCGAAACTTCATCAAGCTCCTCAAGGGCTGTTTCAACAGGTAAAGTTGCAAGATATTCCAAAAACATTGGAAGATAATCTGGCAATTCACTTGCATCAAGTTTAAGGCCTTGTTCAAGATACCTGTCGGACAAATCAATCATTGCCTGCCCGCGCTCACGGCTATCTCCATGAACATGCTCAAACAAATGGAGCGACATCGTGCGCACTCTATCAAAAGTATCTACATAGTTTTCTTGTGCGGCAAATAAGTCGCCAGAATTCAAAGTTTCCACAAAACTTTTGACCCCATCGAAATCTTTGGCTTCAATACAATTTTCGCTTTTAACAAGTTCCAATAATTCATCGCTGCACTCAAGCCATTCTGAATTGGGATACCAAAGCAAAATTCCAAGCGCTTTAAAGCTGTTTCGGTTTTTAAGATTTACATTATTTTCCATTTACGTGCGCCCCGCCAAATAGATTTTTGCGTTTAGGCTTTTCGAACAAATTGCTATCCGAATTGCCACCAGAGCAGCCGTTGCCAAAGCTAAAGCCACATGAACGAAGGTCAAAAGTGTCTTCAACATATTCGCGGTGTGAAGTTGGGATTACATAGCGGTCTTCATAATTTGCGATTGCCATATAACGATACATATCTTCAACCATCTGCACATTGAGGCCAACTGCTTCAAGAATTTTAACATCCGCATTTCCTTCAACATGGCGACCACGCATATAAGCCCGCATTGCAAGCATACGCTCAAGACCAAGAGTTACTGGCTCTTCATTCCCAGCTGTTAGCAAATTCGCTAAATATGTCACAGGAATACGAAGCGATTTAACATCTGGGATTATTCCATTCATGCCAATATCGCCAGTTGATGCAGCGTTTTGAATTGGCGACAATGGCGGAATATACCAAACCATTGGCAAGGTACGATATTCAGGATGAAGCGGGAATGCCACTTTCCATTCCATTGCCATTTTATAAACCGGTGAATTTCTTGCACCATCAAGCCATGATTGAGGTATGCCTTCTGCTAATGCAGCTTTAATCACCTCGGGGTCATTTGGATCAAGGAACATATCTAATTGCGCTTGATACAAATCCTTATCGTCTTTGGTCGCTGCCGCTTCTTCAATTTTATCCGCATCATAAAGCAGAACGCCAAGATAACGTATGCGCCCAACGCAAGTTTCTGAACATACAGTTGGTTCACCATTTTCAATTCTTGGGTAGCAGAATGTGCATTTTTCAGACTTACCGCTTTCCCAGTTGAAATAGATTTTTTTGTATGGGCAACCGGAAACGCACATGCGCCAACCACGGCATTTATCCTGGTCAATAAGCACAATACCGTCTTCTTCACGTTTATAAATCGCACCACTTGGGCAAGATGCTACGCATGCAGGGTTTAGGCAATGCTCACAAAGACGCGGCAAATACATCATAAAGGTATTTTCAAATTGACCGTAAATATCTTTTTGAACATTTTCAAAATTATAGTCTTTTGAACGATGCTCAAACTCGCCACCAAGGATTTCTTCCCAATTTGGCCCACCGACAATTTTATCCATTTTCTTGCCTGTGATAACTGAAACTGGTTGCGCAGTCGGCATAGTTTTAGTTTCAGGCGATTTTTGCAAATGACCGTAGTCAAATGTAAATGGCTCGTAATAATCGTCAATTGATGGCAAGTTGGGATTGGCAAATAAATTTGCCAGAATGCGCCATTTACCGCCTTGTTTCGGGGTTAATTTACCACTTGCGTCGCGCTGCCAACCACCTTTCCATTTGTCTTGATTTTCCCAGTCTTTAGGATAACCAATACCGGGTTTGGTTTCGACATTGTTGAACCAAGCATATTCAACACCGCGACGTGAAGTCCAAACATTCTTACAGGTGACGGAGCAGGTATGGCATC
>JAPUEP010000006.1 GCA_027492515.1 Hyphomonadaceae bacterium | reverse complement strand
AAACTCTTCTTTTTGTGGTGAGATGGTAATTTCAATCAGTTGGTGGCTTATTAGTCCTGTCATTTGTATACATATTGGATAATTTTCATGGTTTCTGAAGCGGTATATATCCGATATTTTTGCATCAAAATACATATTATTTTCCCAAGTTCCACTTTAAATTTAAATTATAGGGCTTATAGCAAGAAGTGCACTTCAATATTAAAACAAAATTCCAGTTAAACGACAGATATAGACGAAAAAATTTGTACAGTTAAACGTTAATAGTTGCAATTTAATTATGTTTTAATAATTAGGTTTAACATCTCACTGTACATAATTCTGTGAAATATTAAAAGCAAAAATTAAATAAGATATAGTCTTTTTACGTCCATTTCTATAAATTAATTGCAGTGTTGTATTTTTTAATCACTATTATTGTTTAAGTATTGCAAATGTTTTAATTTTAAGTTGCGATATGTTAATTGCTATATTAATAATATAAGTCTAAATATATAATTATGGTACTTGTTATTTATTGTTTTATAGGTATTTGTTGATGCATTAACTTTTTCAAAAGATGTTAGGAAATATTATTAAATAATGGTTTTTAAGTTAGAGCATATTTCTAAAATGATTAGATGGTGATTATGAATTTAACAACTGCATTTGAGTTTAGCATAAAGGCTTTAAGGTTATATTCGGCATAAATATATTTTCGGATATTGGGATTAAATTAATAATCAACCAACAAGAAATTCTGTCAAATCTGTTAGGTAGCTGAAGTTTTTATTATATGATAACTTGAAGTTTGAATATAATTTAATTTTTGAATTCGCAGAATTACGTTTTTGAGGTTTTTAAAATCAAGTATAAATTCAACCAAAATTATGCGATTGCAATACGTTGGTATCTCCCTGAAATTTATCAATCTATAAATTAAATTGATTTATAATCTTATGAATTTGTTGTCCAGTTCAATATTGAAAAATAGATTATACCATACCACGCCTAACCAAGTCCTCATATCGCTCTCTATAGAAGGTAATAATCCCAGGCTCACGCCCATGTTCCTTGAACCATTCAATGAATTGCGATGTTGAATCAACTTGGTCATCATGCTTAGTGCCAGGAAAGCCAGTAAGCTCAGCAACATAATCTTTAAGCCACGGCGCTTCTTTCGGAAGAAAGACCGCACCATTTTCAAAAGGAAGCGATGCAGCTTCGAGACGCATGGCTTTGTCACAACCAGCAGGACGCTGAATACCTTTTAGGCCATAAAGCTGGTCGGCTTTTAGGTCTTGAATTAACTGGGTTCCTGAGGCCTTGTCTTCGATAAGTATGACTTTGGCATTATGATGCTTTGAATGCTCAACGATGGTACGCTTTAAGGCAGGGTATTCAAGCTTGCGACGTAATACATGCAATAAATATGCACGATTTTCTTTGATCCCCCATGTTGTGCACACACTGTAATCATTAGTCTCACCAGTTTTATTGGCAGTATCCCAAGATTGAACTATCCTTTCAAAGTCTGATGGTTGTTCGCCTTCAACATAATATTTCAACCAATCGGATTTGATAATATTGCCACCCTTAGGCTGAGGGTTTTGCTGATATTGAGATACGAAATTATATTCCCCCATATTGTCACGGATTTTGTGAATTAGGTCTAAGGGTTCACGTTCAGGGTGCAATGCTACCCCCGGTTTTCTCCAGTAATATCTAAGACCGAACCCATTATAAAATTCTTGATATTCCTCTTCTTCGGCTATTGCGGGGAAAGTTAGTACTTCCCATTTTTCTTTTTCAATCACATGCCCTACGAGGTCATTCATATGAAGCCGTTGCATGATGATAATAATACAACCATTTAGTTTGCTATTAAGACGGCTAAGTAAAGTGTTATCGAACCATTCATTGACACTATTGCGTCTGGTTTCAGATAGGGCATCTTCGGGTTTCAAGGCATCATCAATAATTATAAAATCTGCACCACGTCCTGTTAATACCCCACCAACTGATGTTGCAACACGCCCACCTTTTTGCGTTGTCACAAATTCGTTTACCGAATTCTTTTCGCTTGAAATTCTGGTTTTAAATGTATGTTTATAAAAGGGGCATGTCATAACTGAGCGAGTATCGCGAGCAAGCTTATCTGCAAGGTCTTGCCCGTACGAAGCGCATATGATGTTTGCGGCAGGATTATGACCAAGGATGAAAGCAGGTAGCGCAACAGAGGCGCATATGGATTTTAAATGCCGTGGCGGGATATTGATGATTAGGCGCTTAATTCTACCTTCTGCGCAATCTTGCAGTTTGGAACACATTAATTCGATATGTTGATGCATTAGTAATTTATCTTGCGGGCTTACAATTTCGTAAGCCGCTTCAACAAAGCTGCAGAAGTCGGCACGAAGGATATGGTAATATTCTTCCATAGTAAATTGTTGTTGGGACATGATATTAATCTTTCTGAAAAGTGGAATTTTGAACAAGGGATTTCTCTCGCAGGAAAATCCTGCGATTGGGAAGGCTGAAATGGGCGGAATGCTATTAGTTTGAACTAAGCTTTTGACCTATGAGGTGTCTTCGGAATCATTCATGGGGATTGTATTGCGAATGCGTTTGGCAATGCTCGCCATGACATTAGCTTCAGATTCAGTAGCCTGCAAAGGCACAGATTTGGCTTGTTTGGCGGCCTCTGCATCTTCCATGCGCTCAATATAATGTGCCAATTGAACGATAGCCTTTAGGTCACCGCCAGCAGCTTTATTGACCAATTGCTCTACAGCGATATCAAGCTTGGTGCGCTTAATGCGTTTGCCACCCTTATTAACCTCAATACGTTCGCTTAACGCTTTGCGTAAAATAGTAGACATACTTTTCGAGCCACTTGGACGACCTCTGGGATTACCAGACTGCCCGGGCTTGAATTGAGAATGCTTTGGCGGTTTGCCATAGCCAATGTCATATGGAGCATCATCGAGATTTTCTGGCAAGTTAATTGGTTGAGGAGGAGTTTTAGGCATTGGACGCCTCCATCAATATTGCAATTGAATTGAATGTCTGGCCAGAGGCAATATGTATTGCTTCGTCACCCGTATAATTCTGCCAACGCCTGATGATGGTATCGCAATAAAGAGGATCAAGTTCGATGCCATAGCAAACGCGTCCAACGCGTTCTGCCGCCATTAAGGTGGTGCCACTACCCAAGAATGGGTCAAGAATGATTTCGCCCTTGGTGGTAGTATCTAGAATGGCATCAGCCACCATTTTAACAGGCTTAACTGTTGGATGTAATTCAGCTAACTTGCCTTCATCGGATTGCTTGGAGAATGTATTGGCGCATGGATATTCCCAGACATTGGTGCGGTAACGGCCATGCTTGCCTAATTCAACATTATTGCGGTGAGGGGTTTTGCCGTTTTTATAGACCGCAATCATTTCATGCTTAGAGCGATAAAGACTGCCCATACCGCCATTATCTTTGACCCACACGCATATATTCTTAAGTTCGCTATAATGCGCGCTACCTGCTTTCAAGAGATGCTCAAGATGGCGCCAGTCCATACAGATGTAATGAAGTGAGCCTTCTTTGCTAAATTCCACCATCAAGGTACAAGCAGCTTTAAGAAAATCAATAAATGCGCCATCAGACATTTCACCAGAGGCCATTTTAAATTCCCGGTGTTTGACCTTGCCAGTTCCAGATACATGGCCATCAATCTTGACGTTATATGGTGGGTCAGTGAATATTGCAGATGCCAGTTTCTTTTTGCCGCTATCACTAAATAGATTAGTGTAAGTTTCAGATTCTAGTGAATTGCCACATGTTAAACGGTGAGGGCCAAGTTGCCAAACATCACCAAATTGGGAGATTGGTGGTATCGGCGGCAGCTTGGGAAGTTCGTCGGCTTTATCAGCTGATTTGTCGATTTCACCCGCTATCATTAAATCGATTTCACCGACCGAGAAGCCCGACAATTCCAAATCTAATTCAAGGTCTGATTTTGAAAATTCTAATAATAATTCGCCAAGCTTGTTTTCATCCCATGAGGAAAGTTCGGGCAACTTATTAAGTGCTATCATCAGTAAGTTTAGTTCATTTGCAGATAAATGATCAGCCCGAATTATTGGAACCTCAGGCAAACCAAGCTTTATCGCCGCCTCAACGCAGGTATGGCCTGCATAGATAATATTTTCGGCATCGACTAGAACTGGTATAACCATTCCAAAGGCTTCTATGCTTTTCGCAATCTTCCTGATTTGCAGAGGGCTATGTTTGCGCGGTGATTTTGGGTTTGGTTTTAGTTGGGCTGGATTAATATATTCAATTTCAAATTTTTTGAACATATTTGA
>JAPUEP010000005.1 GCA_027492515.1 Hyphomonadaceae bacterium | reverse complement strand
TTCATTTGGTTCTGCGGCGCGCAAGCAATTATTCACTTATCTTACCTATATTCATAATGATGAACCTCTAAGTAAAACATACAAATCCTTTCATGATGCTGATTGGAATGCAACCTTGGATTCTTATGCAAAGCGCGTGGAAAATGCCCGAAATGATAATCCACCTACTTATGGCCTAAGGGATGCAATAGCAGATGGTATAAGCGGCGCAACTAATGACATTGCAGAACGCCGTAAACGCGAATGGGAGGCGTGTGAAGCGTCACGTAATAAAGCGCCTGTCACCAATTCTGGTGGTCAGAATAATTGTGATTATTTGAAATAGGGGGCTTTAATGAAAAAAATAAATATCAGCCTTATTTCACTTATTTGTGCTTCATTTCTTGGTCAAATACCTGCAATTGCCGCCCCCGCCCATGTTCATGAGCGCCCTGCACGCGAATTCTCCTGCGATACAAATTGTAAAGCCAAAGCCAAAGCGGATTTAGCCAAACAAATTGATTTGGTAAAACCCGCTTTTGACGGTGGATTTACAGGCGAATTAACATTTGCTTATGAAAATATTGCCCGCGATTATATGCTTCTTGGTGATTTAAACGGCTGTATCGATTTTACATTTAATGAATCCAATAAAGTTGATGCTTCAAAATTAACCAAGGCGCAAAAAGCGCGACTTGCAGAGATTTTATTTGATTGTCATGGCATTGAATTGTAATTAAAAGTAAATTATTCCATCTCCTTTATGTCTTATTCTTTTTCTGCAAAACAGGCAGATAATATATATGGTATCGCATATTCATTAGAGCAATTATTGGATGTACAAAAAGATGCCGATAATGCCCTTGCCAAAGCCGTTAAGAATGCGCGCGAAAACGAAAAAACCGCAAACCCACAGCATTGGGCAACATATCAAAAAGCATTGGCTGATTTTAATAATGGAAATTATGAAAGCGCCAAATCGCTTACTCAGTCAATTTTTGATGCGAAAGATTATTATGACGAATATGTCGATTTATATGCAAATGCCAACTTTAAATTAGGCAAAATTGATGATGGAATTTATAATCGATTATATTTAGTAGAAAACAGCCCCTTAATTGGCGGTCATTTATATACTTCTGCCTATGCGCAATCTGTTTTTGATAATCAAACCATTGATAAATGGTATATTGAAAGCAAGAAAATTAATGTATTTTCGCATTTGCTTACATGTCATTCTGTTAAACCATGGGAAAATGAATGTATTGATGCCTATTATAAAAACTTCATTCCGTGGTTAGATAGTTTGGGAATTAAGCCACAAAAACCCTATCAAAAAGCATTAAATGATTTTGCTAATAAAAGATACGAAAGTGCGTTTAGTAATATTTCAGATGCAATAAAAATCATGGATGGTATCCCAAATTTTCACCTTCTACGCGCGCAAATTGCAATTGCGGCTTTGGTTGAAAAGGGCAAATTATTGGGCACAATCAAAGATATAGAAAAAGACTTAAATCGTGAATCAAGTGTTTTGCTAACTTCCAAAGAAGTTCACCAAGCTTATTCTGAACTTTATTATTATGTCGCAATAACGAGCATGAATAATAATGCTGAAATGTTTAATGGCCTTGATAGAGTTTTGTGGAAAGAGCTTGCTTATGGTGAAACCGTTTTATATCTTCTGCAAGATCCAAATGATACAAAAATGCGCGCAAGATATGAGGAATTATATCCATTATTTGAAGATTATCGTTCTCTCTCGAAAGAAAGATTGGCGCAAATTCATCAATCTATTGTTGACACTAATGAAAAAGCCATCGCCAAAATTAAAGCCGAACGAATTTAAATTTATGGCCCAAATGTATATGATTCATTGGAATTAATCTGTAGCAAAGATACGCCACAATTACGCGCTCAAATTGCGCCCGAAATTTGCGCGGGGGTAAAATAAATTACCCCCTACGTTCAATTGCCCAAAGTGCGAATGCTTGGGCATCGGCGATTTCGCGCAATCTGTCAAAGCGCCCTGATGCGCCGCCATGTCCTGCTTCCATATTTACATGAAGCATGAATGGGCCTGCTTGGGGTGAGGTATCGCGTAATTTTGCAATCCATTTTGCCGGTTCCCAATATGTCACCTGACTATCAGAAAGGGCGGTTTGCGCGAAAATTGGCGGATAGGCGCGGGTTTTCACATTATCATAAGGTGAATAAGCCGCCATTGTATCATAATCTTTGGCATTTTTTATCGGATTGCCCCATTGCGTCCATTCGGGTGGGGTAAGTGGTAAGGTTTCATCCGAAATTGTATTCATCATATCAACAAAGGCAACACCCGCGATAAAACCTGCGAATAAATCAGGTCGTTGATTGGCAACCACACCCATTAATAGACCGCCCGCAGAGCGCCCTTCGCCAATTATATAGCTTTTGCCTGCATAACCTTCTTCAATCATGGCTTCGGCAGCTTTGATATAATCGGTGAATGTGTTTTGTTTTTTGCGCATTTTGCCATCAAGATACCATTGATAGCCCCGTTCCATGCCGCCGCGCATATGCGCAACCGCACAAATGAAACCACGATTAACAAGGTTCAAAATATTGGCATTGAAACTATCTGGCATTGAAATACCATAAGAGCCATAGCCATAAAGATAGGCGGGGGATGTATTATCCGTCTTTGTATCTTTTTTATAAAGAATTGTAACCGGAACTTTTGCGCCATTGGTTGATGGGGCATTTATGCGTTTTACAATATAATCATCCTTATTATGACCCGATGGAATTTCTTGGCGCTTAATAAGTTTTCGCTCGCGCGTTGCCATATTGTATGAATAGGTCTCGCTTGGTGTTGATGGCGATGAATAAGTGAAATAAGTGGTTTTTGTTGCATATTCAAAACCGCCCATTGAACCTAAATCATAAGCCTCTTCAGGGAATTTTATTGCATGTTCTTTCCCGCTTTTCATTTCGTGAACAATGATGCGCGGCAATGCATCATACATTTCACTTCTGACCATGAAATCACGATAAAGACCAAAATCTTCAATCAAAGTACCCTTGCGATATTTGATAAATTCAACCCAATTTTCAGGGGCAGGGGTCGATGCCTTGGTGCGCATAATTTTATAATCTTTTGCGCCATCCTTATTGGTTCTTATATAAAATTGTGTGCCATGATGGTCAGGATAATATTCAAAACCTTCTTTGCGTTTTGCGAATAATTTGGGTCTATTATATGGCTTATTAAGCGATAGGAAACGGCATTCACTATTATCCGTTGCCGATGAAATAAGGATAAGATATTTTTGTGAAGATGTCTGGCTTATACCAAGGAAATAGGCATGGTCTTTTTCTTCATAGACCAAAACGTCCTTTTCCTGCGGCGTTCCTAGGATGTGGCGCATAACTTTAATTGGGCGCACATTTTCATCATTTTGAACATAAAAACAGGTTTTATTATCTTTGGCAAAAACCAATTCGCCCGTTGTATCGCTTAAAGTTTCTTCAAATTCGCTATTATCTTTGCAATGTCTAAAGCGGATGTCGCAATTGCGCGCGCCTTCAAAATCTACTGCATAAGCCATTATGTTTTGATCATGGCTTAATTCCCAATTGGTCAGTTTCCAGAATTTTTTGCCCTTTGCCGCTTCGTCGCCGTCAAGAAGGATTATTTCATCGCCGCTTTTTTCTTCGGTTTTTGGATTGATTGGGAAACGCGCGATTATTGGATATTGGCCACCTTCACGGAATTTGCGATAATAGGCAAAGCTTCCATTTGGCATTGGCGGGGTTGAATCATCTTCTTTGATGCGGCCCTTCATTTCATTGAAAAGAACTTCGCGCATATCCTTTTTTGGATTTAGTAAAATCGCATCTGTATAGGCGTTTTCGGCATCCAAATGGGCGCGAATTTCAGGGTCTAATTTACTTGGGTCATTTAAAACGTCTTGCCAATTTTTATCGCGCATCCAAGCATAATCATCATGCCTTACACGGCCCAATTGTTTGATTGTGGTTGGGATTTTTTTTGCCTGTGGCGGGTTAATTGCGTTCATTTTTTCCTGTGCAATAGCAAATTTAGGCAAAAGGGCACTTAACCCGATTGCACTTGTAAATGATGTAAATTGGCGACGATTCATAATTGCCTCTAATAATGTTAGAAGCTAACAGGAAAATACTTTTTGCCAAGTTAATTTTATCACTCTAATTGGGTGATTTAATGCGCTTTTTCCATTTTGGATAATCAATATCAATTAGTTTTTGTGGCCAATATCCATACCAATTATAGCCTGTTCGCCGTTCGATATTGATTTTGTCATAAGCATCAACACGTATTGAATCGCGATTGGCAAGAATGATGGAATTATCAT
>JAPUEP010000004.1 GCA_027492515.1 Hyphomonadaceae bacterium | reverse complement strand
TTCGTGTTTTGTCTTGCTTTAATTCTTCAATTTTTTTGACTTTATCTTCAGGTAATAAATCACCAAAAGCATTTTGAATGCCAAGCCCATTGGCGACTTCTTTTGTTATTGCGCTTTTGTCACCGCTTAGGACAAATATGTCTTTCAATCCTAATTTTGATAAATTTGCGATTGCCGACTTTGCGTCTTCTTTGGGGGCATCGGCAACAATTACATATCCTGCAAACTTATTATCAATTGCCATCAAAACAATTGATTGCACAATTTCATCAACTTCCTTTGGATAATCAACACCGAATTTTCTTAAGAGTTTGCCATTGCCAACCAAAATTTCTTTACTGTCGACCTGTCCTTTAAGACCATGTCCTGAAATTTCTTGCACATTTTGGGCTTCTATAACATCTGTTTTTCTTTTGGCAAATTCCACAATCGCTTTGGCGATAGGGTGGGTTGATTTTTGCTCAATCGCACAGAGAATAGATAGAAATTCAGCCTCATTCATTTGGGTTTTAATTTCTCGAACCGCAAAAACCCCTTCGGTCAAAGTGCCAGTTTTATCAAGTACAAGTGTATTTAGTTTAACCATTAAATCAAGATAATTGCCGCCTTTGAATAAAATTCCATTTTTTGAACCTGCGCCAATTCCGCCAAAATATCCTAAAGGAATTGAAATCACCAATGCGCACGGGCAAGAAATCACCAAAAACACCAAGGCGCGGTAAAGCCAATCGTTAAAAATATAGTCTGCCACAAAGAATTTCGGTAAAATAACTAAAGCAAGAGCCAAAAAGAACACTATTGGCGTATAAATTTTGGCAAATTTACGAATAAATAATTCAGTTGGCGCTTTTCGTGCGGCGGCATTTTCGACCAATTCAATTATTCTTGAAATTGAACTATCGGCAAATTTTTTTGTAACCTTAAGCTCGATAACGTTATTAAGATTTATCATTCCCGCCAAGAGACTTTCGCCTTTTTTGATTTGGCGTGGCACAGATTCCCCAGTTAAAGCGATTGAATTGAAACTTCCATTGTCGCTTAATAATTCGCCATCAAGTGGGACTTTTTCACCAACTAAAACTTGAACAATATGATTAATTGCAACATCATTTGGGTTGGTTTCAATCACGGCATTGTCGCGCAAAACCCTTGCGAGTTGTGGGCGCACATCGAGAAGCGATTTTATATCACCCTTAGCTTTATTTACCGCTGCATTTTGGAATAATTCACCGATTGCGTAAAAAAGCATTACTGCAACACCTTCGGCATATTGCCCAATTGCAAAAGCGCCAATTGTTGCAACGCTCATTAAGGTGAATTCATTAAAGAAATCGCGCTTAATTGCCGCCTCGAACCCTTCGCGCATAACTGGAAAGCCAACCGGAAGATAGGCAATGAGATACCAAATTAAGGCAATATTTTTGGTGAAGAATGAAAATTTGAATAAATTCTCAAATGCAATTCCGAGCATTAGCATTGCAAAACTAATAGCCGCCAACAAATACGGGGTTTTACCTTGGTCACTTTCATGATTGTGATCATCGTGTGTGTGATGTTCATTTGTCGGTTTAACTTTGGTATCGCAAATTTCGTCATTGCAGCAGTTTGCCATTTTAGTTGCCTTTTTGTGTTTTTCGCTTTATAAACCCTGAAGTAAATATAGGGTCAATTGGAAATTTACAGCATGAAAATCGGCGATATTGCATCAAAAACAGGATTTAGCATTGAAACAATCCGTTTCTATGAAAAACAAAATCTGGTTAAAAATGTTGGGAGGCACAGAAATAATTATCGTGATTATGGCGATGAACAAATTGCACAATTGGTTTTCATAAAACAATGCCGCAATATCGGACTTAGCATTGAAGAAATAAAAATTCTTCAGTCACATCTTGAAAACCCACAAAATGAATGTGGCGAAGTTAATCAATTAATTGCAAGCGCTTTAAAAAAAGTTCGTGAACAATTGAAATTACTTCACGAAACCGAGTTGCAATTAAACCACCTAAACAGTCTTTGTAATCATAACGGTGCTTCGCATGAATGCGGAATTATTAAAGAGTTAAAAATATCAAGTCACTTATAATTCTGAATTCATTACCCGTATGTTTTTTGTGAAGGCAATTTCTCAATAGGTAGCCGTAAAAAAGTTTGAAAAATTGCCAAATAAAAGAGCTAAGGTAAGGAATAGAGTTAATTCTTGCGCTAAAACAAATAATCAGTCTAACACAAAATCTAACACAAAGTTTTTTCAGTTGTCATTTTAAGTAATAAAATCAATAAATTGCGCGACTTGTAATACGTCTCATAACCTGAAGGCCGCAGGTTCAAATCCTGCCCCCGCACCCAAATCCATATAATTACTTTTATGTTATACCAATGCCTCGAGCAATCCTCGGGGCTTTTTTACGTTAAATCGCCTAACACATATCTAGCACACTTTTGACAATACCTAAAAACCTGATAAACTCTACGTCAGGTAGTGTTATTTAGGATTATTGCTATGGATAATCATGAGATTTTAGGTGGTAGGGTACAGCTATTCCGGCGTGACAATAGCAAATACTGGCAATGCTCTTGTTCTGTCGGTAAACGACAATTTCGGGTTAGTTCTAAAGAGGAGCGTTTAGCTTCCGCTAAATCCTTTGCAGAGGATTGGTACTTTGGGTTATTAGGTGAAGAACGGACAGGTACTCTTCCTAAAAAGAATGAACCAAGAGAAATAACTTTTGCTGATGCTGCAGAACAGTTCATGCTTGAATATGAAACGATAACCGACGGTGAGCGTAGCAAAAAATGGATAGAAGGTTATGAAATCCGCCTAAGGCTTCATATTTTACCATTCTTTGGAAATATACCGGTATCACAAGTAACTGAAGGACGGGTGCAGGATTACCGCGTTATTAGGGCTACACAGGCAGGACGCCAACCAAAGAATGCCCCAAAAGGTTATGTAAAGCCACCATCGCGTTCTACTATCCATGATGAGATAGTAGCGATTAGGCAAGTTCTTAAAACTGCCGCACGCCATGGTTGGCTGAAACATGTCCCAAACCTCACCCCGCCTTATAAATCACAAGGTAAAATTACGCATCGTGCATGGTTTAGTCCCAATGAATATAAAGAGCTTTATCGTGCAACTCGTGAGCATGCTAAAACCATTACAGATCGCTATAAATGGAATGCGGAACAGCTTCATGATTTCGTATTATTCATGGGGAACACAGGCCTACGTCCTGATGAGGCAAAACTATTACAGCACCGCGATGTTAGCATAGTGAAAGATGGTGCAACCGGCGAAAGGATTCTTGAAATCGAAGTAAGAGGCAAACGCGGCATTGGTTATTGTAAATCAATGCCGGGTGCAGTTCGGGTTTACGAACGAATGCTCACAAGGCCAAAGCCAGGTCCCCATATTAGGCTGCGTAAAGGGCAAGAACCGCCACCCGCAAATCTGCCAAAGCGTACAGATTTATTATTCCCGGGCAGTAACCTTAAAATGTTCAACCAAGTCTTGGACAAGGCTGGCCTTAAATATGATCGTGATGGTCAACCCCGCACGTCTTATAGTTTACGCCACACATATATCTGTCTTCGCCTTATGGAAGGCGCAGACATTTATCAAGTCGCCAAGAACTGTCGCACCTCGGTTGAGATGATAGAAAAGTTCTATGCTGCCCACATCAAGAATACCCTTGATGCTTCCGCCATCAACGTCCGTAAGCCCACCCGTCTCCGCGATAAGTACGAAGTTCATGATGAAGATGACGAATATTAGGGGCAGAACTGAACCGTTCGGAAATCCACATTTTGCAAGTCTAAAAGTTGAACCACTTTTATGCAAAATCCCTCTAGCTAATTGCATGCCAATTTAGCTAGCGCCTCTACGGCTCTCTTGTCTTCATTCAGCAGATGCTTAAGGAATAGGTGGGCAGATGCGTATCAAGTATATTAGCTTACAACTGCCTTACTTCATTTCAATGATTAAAAAGTTTATGAATTGCATTTCCAGTAACAAATTTATGGTTCTTTTATTAGAACTCAAGGTGCTCAAAAGCATAGCTTAGACACTAAATGTCAAAGATGAGGGATTAGGGCATTTCGTGTGCTGGGAATAAACTCGGCAAAAAAGCAAAATAAGGCTATACGGTTCAGCCCCACGCGAGTGGGGAATAGCCAATGCAAAGCTTTTAAGAAGCGAATTAGAACGGTTCAGCCCCACGCGAGTGGGGAATAGGAGATTGGTGAATAATGGCAAACGATATTACACGGTTCAGCCCCACGCGAGTGGGGAATAGTATTTTCAGAATTTAGATCCGTTACTGGTGGGCGGTTCAGCCCCACGCGAGTGGGGACTAGATGAATTAATTCACCAAGATC
>JAPUEP010000003.1 GCA_027492515.1 Hyphomonadaceae bacterium | reverse complement strand
AATCTTCGCGCTTTATGTTTTTAATAATTTCTGAAAAACTACGTAAATATGGAAATAAATTATCGAAACCAATTATTTTATAATTTATTACGTCCTCTATTGAAATTGGCGCACCATATTTTTGGATAAATTCACGACTTGCAAAAGCCCCAATCGGTAATTTTCCAATATTTTTAATAAGTAGTTGATTTTCACTTGGCCTTACCATTCTTATGGCGATATCGGCATCACGACCTTGCAAATCACTTTGTGAATCAGAGGCAATAATTTCAAAATCTATCAATGGAAACTTTTCGCTTAGTTTAGAAATAATTTTTGGCAAAATTTCAACGCCCACAATTTCACTTGCCGAAATTCGTACACTACCCTTCATTTCATGCCCTTGGGCTTGGGCAATACGTAAAAAAGTTTTGGCATTGAATTGCATGTTTTGAACAAGCGGTAAAAGATCAATCGCCGCCTTGGTCGGTATCAACCCTTTTGTGGTTCTTATAAATAAATTATAACCAAGAATTTGTTCCAAAGCCTCGATATTACGCCCGATTGTGGGCTGCGATAAACCAAGTGCACGCGCCGCATGTGTAAGGTTTTTATGTTCCAACACACACTGGAACACACGTAATAAATTCCAATCAATTTGCAAATTTGTCATTCATATATGAATAACAAAACCACAAATTTAGTCAATTTTATTATTCAAAAAATCCAATACCCTATTCAAAATTAATTTAAAAAATAAATAGGAATAAAATGACAAATCAAAAAACAGCTTTAATTTTAGGTGCGACAGGTTCAATTGGTGGTCAAGTTGCAAGGACGCTTTGTGAAAAAGGCTGGCACGTTCGCGCCATGCACCGCACAAAACACGGCATAGAAAATGGAATTGAATGGGTGATTGGCGATGCAAATAACGAAGAAGATGTTTTAAACGCTTCAAAAAATGCGCATTTAATTTTCCATGGTGTAAATCCACCCAATTATCAAAATTGGGAAATCTTGCCAGAAAAAATGCTAGATAATACTATAAAGGCAGCCAAACATAATAAAAACATAATTGCCTTCCCAGCTAATGTTTATAATTTTGGAACTGAAATAGGGGTTAATATCAATGAGGATAGCCCTCAAAACCCATATACAAAAAAAGGGAAAGTTCGTGCAAAACTTGAAAATAGCCTTTTAGAAGCCAGTCATGAAGGAGTACAAATAATATTATTAAGAATGGGTGATTTTTTTGGACCTGATTGTAATTCAAGCTGGCTAACTGAAGGCATGATAAAGAAAGGGCAATATATAAATTCAATCGCTTGCCCAAGTAAAAGTGCAGATACTAAACATGAATGGGCGTATTTACCTGATGCAGGCTTGGCTTTTTGCGAATTAATTGAGCGCTCAAGTGAATTACCAAAGTTTGCAATTTTCAACTTCTCAAGCCACTATTGCAGCGTCAATGAGATTGCAGCATCTATCGCAAAGGCACAAAAAATCGACAAAATAAACGTAACCAAAGTTCCGTGGCTTTTATTTAAAATATTATCACCATTTGTTAAAATCATGGGTGAGATTAATGAAATGCGTTATTTATGGGACATTCCACAAAAACTCAATGCCGATAAATTGAATAAATTTTTAGCATCAATAAAAATAACAACACTTGATGAAGCCATAAAGGCAACATTAATTAGCAATAAAAATATCCAAAACTAAATTAAGGGTTACTTGTTTTATTAATTGGCACGATGGTGCTTATATCATCGTCGCCTGTTAATTGTGCCACAAAGTCATCCTCGGCGATTTCTTTGTCAATTACTGCAATAATTTCGGCATCATTATATGGCGCCACATTTTGTTTTTTGGTGAAAACATGTGCAACATCAAAACTTGAATTCATGCGACCAATCGTTAAACCGCCGCCGATAACGACCAAAAACGCCGCCGCCATCGAACCATAAATGAACATTTTATTTTTTGGCGCACTATTAGTAGCAGGCGCCAAATCAATATCCATTTGTGCCAAAAACGCATTTACAAACTTATCATTTGGGCAATCTGGTGGATTGCTTGCTTGTGATAAAATATGTTTAAAATCCTGATCCATCATTTCATTCTCAATTCAATGCAAAAGACATAATATTTTGTCCAAAGTTTTCATCATGCTCTTGCAAACATTGTTTCAACGCCTTTTTAGCGCGTGCCAATAAAGATTCAACAGCTTCAATCGTGCAATCAAGGGCATTTGCAACATCTTTTGCACCCAAACCCTCAAAATACGTCATAATAATTGCCGCTTTTTGGCGCGCGGGCAATTTATCAAGCGCTATATCAATTTGATTTCTTATTTCGCCGCGTGTAATCAAATCATCGGTGTGCGCCTCGTTTGATTGTATATTTTCGTCAATTTCATCAAAAATATAACGATTTTTTGCGCGCAATCTATCAAAGCAATGATTTGTCAAAACCCGATAACACCAAGTTTCAATTTTTGCTTTGCCAGCTTCCCAATCTTTGGCAATTTTCCACAATTTTATAAGCGTTTCTTGCGTTGCTTCTTCGGCATCGTGGGAATTACCTAATATTCGATAAGCGGTTCGAAATAATTTTGGCGATAAATTATTGACCAGCGCTTTTGCTGCCTCTTTGTCACCAATAGAAGCTTTTTTCAAATGCCCACATAAAGGGTCGAAAACTAGAAAAGCACTGGTCATATATTTTATTGACCTTTTGGCATAAAGCCACCTTCGCCATGGCCTTTTTTATGGCCTTTATCCATTGCATTGCGCGCTTCGTCACGGCTTATTTTGCCGTCATTATTCGCATCGGCATTGTCAAACATTGGCATTGGTAAAGCGGCCCATTCACTACGCGAAATCTTGCCATCTTTATTAGTGTCAGGATCTTGCATTTTTGGGCGATCCATTCCCATTTTGCCTTTACCATCTGGCCCATGCATTTGCATGTTTTTAAGCTCATCAGAGGTTAATTTTCCATCATGATTTGTATCAAGCTCATCAAAACGCTTTGCCATACGCTCTGCCATTAATTTGCGCGCGCGTTCAGGGCCATTTACCCATTCGTCTTTTGTGATTACGCCATCATTGTTTTCATCAATGTGATTAATACGGCGTTCCTGAAAAGCACCCATGCGCTTCTTCATTTGATTTTCGTGAAAAGATTTCATTTCATCTTTTGTAAGAAAACCATCACGATTGGCATCAATCGCATCAAATTTTTTCATATGCTCGGCTTTGATTTCATCTTTGCTTAGAAAGCCATCATGATTTGTATCAACCATATCAAAGTGACCGGCACCATTTGGCGGCGGTGGTGGTGGCATTGCGCCTTGTGCAAAAGCAGGTACAGCAAAACCAAACATGATTGTTGCACCTAAAAGAATATTCCTCAATTTCATTTTTCAAATCCTTTATGTTGCAAGATGTTTGCAAATGGGGGGCTGGCAAACATCTTGCTTTTGGGCTTGAAGGCGCTTCATTGGCGCGTTCATATTGTTAAACGCAAGGCTAATATTTTTCCGTCGAAGTTTCACATTACATTTTTTCAAGGTTTTCCCATGCTGATTTTATAATATCATTTGCCGCATTAATTTGCGCTTTTGCCATTTGAAAATCTGGTTCATTTAATGCGTGTGCAATCGCTTTTTTGGTTGCAATGGTTGCGCTTTCTTCATCAAAATCAGCGCCACTTATGATTGCCAGAATTTGCCTTACCTGCCCTAAAATTTCGCCCGCATTGATTAAACGGACAATTTCTTCATGTGGCATAAGATTATGTTCACCGATTTTATTAAGTGCATTGATTGTGTTGGCATTGATAATATCAGGATATTCAACCACATATAATAATTGATATGCTTGGGTTAAAAATTCCAAATCAATAATGCCACCATATTTACGTTTTAAATCCCAATCACCACGCGGTTTTAGATTATCGCGCATTTTTTGGCGCATATTTATAACTTCGGGGATTATCTTCTCTTTATCCTTTAGGTTTTTTAGGTTTTTTTGCGTTGCAATTTTTATTTTTTCGCAAAAATCCTTGTCACCTGCGATTGGGGTAAGGCGTGTTAGTGCCTGAAATTCCCAAATCCATGCTTCATCTTGATAATAGGTTTCAAATGATGAAAAGCGAACCGCAACCGGACCTTTTTTGCCTGATGGACGTAATTGCATATCAACTTCGTATAATGGCCCTTCCGAAGTTTGCACGCTTAATGCCATAATAAGTTTTTGGGTTATTTTGGCAAAATAGCTTTCGGCACTTAAGGAACGCGCGCCATCAGATTGTTCAACACCAGGCGCGGGTTCATAAACCACCATTAAATCCAAATCTGAATCGGCGGCAAGTTCATTGCCGCCCAATTTGCCCCACCCACATATTGC
>JAPUEP010000002.1 GCA_027492515.1 Hyphomonadaceae bacterium | reverse complement strand
ACGCGCATCACTTTCTGGCGCTGAAATGGGGTGTCAGGGGGAAGTTGGGGTTGCCTGTTCAATGGGTGCGGCGGGTCTTGCCGCGATTTGGGGTGGAACACCAAAACAAATCGAACACGCTGCCGAAATCGCAATGGAGCATAATTTGGGCCTAACCTGTGACCCTGTTGGTGGCCTTGTGCAAATCCCATGTATTGAGCGTAATGCAATTGGCGCAGTAAAGGCGGCCAATGCCGCGCGCCTTGCCCTGCGCGATGATGGCGACCACAAAGTATCCCTTGACCAAGTAATCGAAACCATGCGCCAAACCGGCCTTGATATGAGCCATAAATATAAAGAAACCAGCTTGGGCGGTTTGGCGGTCAATGTGGTTGAGTGTTAGTACATACTCAAATTACATGATGACTATCTAAGACAATAAGATTAAAAAATGAGCACCTGCGTATATTGTAAAAAAAATGCAACACTAACTAGAGAGCATGTAATACCGAATTGGTTTATACAAGAGAATAAGTCAGAATTGGATACTGGTTTCTTTGAGGTTTCTAAGAAAAAATTTGTTAAAGAAATAGTAGTTCGAGACGTTTGTTCGGAATGCAATAATGGGTTTTTATCAAAATTAGATTCTTATGGTAAAGAGTTATACGGTTCTTATTTTTCTAAGTTCGTATTTTCCGGAGAAAGTGTTGATTTTGAATATGATGCAAACAAACTATTAAAATGGACAATTAAGTGTTCTTTTAATTCTGCTAGAGCAAATGGCAGTGATTTAGAGATATTGAATGATTACGCAGAAAAAATTTTTTCTGAAAAACTCAGTACAACTGACATTATCGCTTTTTGTTCCTTGGTTTCTCCATCTATCAAGAGTGACGATGGAGATTATTCAATAGCTAGTAGGGCTGAGGCGCAGGTAGCGGAAAATCCATATTGGTTTAGAGTTGGCTTATTTCGTGTTCCAAATATTGATACAATAGACTATTGTTTTAGGACAATAATAATTAATTCATTTGCTTTTTTTCTTGCAATACCTAGGCTTGGGATTAAAAAACCTATTCTTAAGAGTAGAATAATCAAAAGTATGGCTTCAGGTCGACATTTTGGGGTCAGGCTAACTAATTTTGGTAAAGTAAAATTAAAAGCGCCATCAATAAATAGTAATCAGTCAATTTCAAATCATTACATAAATAATCCATTTACTTATGGCTTAGTAAATGACCCCATTCAAAAAGCACTATCGAAAAATAAAATAGATGAAATACTGTACGCTATTTCACGAGATGACGTAGAGAATACAAATTTAAATGACACATTGAATTTTCTTTCACATATTGTTTCATGTCGTGAAGCTGTATTATCTTATGCAAGTAAAATAGAATTTTCTATTGGAGGGTATGAGCAAGATTCTCGTGAACTATTTCAAATTCCAGAGGTTTTACATTTTCTAAAAATTGTAGACGAAGAGTTTCCTTATTGGTTGGCATTTCAAAGTGACAAAGGTAAATGGTTGAAGGCATTATTATTTGTGCTTTGTTATGAAGCTAATGGCTGTAAAAGCACTAGAGTAGAACTTAACAAAGAAGGAATTATAAGGGTTAGCCAAAGATGGTTTAATGGACTGAATGAACTGTGCCACAAGTTTTTACTTGGAGAGACTTTCAATAGGAGGGCAAGTGAAAAGTTATCAAAAATAATTAATGAAATTCAAGCAAGCATATAATTTTTTATTTAAAAATTCGCTATTAAAAAATAAAAACTTTATATTTAATATGATTTAATTAGACAATAATTTAAAGCGTTTGTACACAATTGACAATATAATTTGCACTAAAATCATATCTAAATGATATTCTTTTCATAGTTCAAAAATGTTTCCAATTATAGACGCGTTAAGTAACCAAATTCAAAATCTTTTAAAGAGTTAGCTAGGATTTATATAATTTAGTGATGTTTCGTAGGTTTAAATTCTAATGAAAAGCATGAAACAAAAAATAATTCTATTTTATACTCTTTTTACTATATTATAAAGCTCTAAAATGCGCGCTTAGTTGATTTTCGCGAAAGTTTTTTATGAATTCTGACATTTCGATATTTTATTATGCGGCAGGCGGCGGCTTAATCCTTGGTCTTGCATCTGGCCTATATTATTTATTTTTGGGGCGGATTTTTGGTGTAAGTGGGCTTGTTTTCTCGCTATTTGAAAAGCCAATTGCAATAAGATTTGCAAGTGTTTTGGGGCTAATAATATCGGGTTTAATATTATCGCATCTTGGTGTTTTCAAAAATGTTTCAATACAATCTAATTATTTAGAGCTTATTTTGGCGGGGCTTTTGGTTGGCTTTGGTAGTAAACTTGCCAATGGTTGCACCTCTGGTCATGGGATTTGCGGAATTTCAAGGCTTTCATTACGTTCAATAGTTGCCGTTATTGTCTTTATGGCCTTTGCGATTTTGACCGTGTTTTTGAAATCAAAAATAGGCGTTTAATAATGAAATCAATCATTCTTTCTTTTGTTCTTGCAATTATTTTTGGTATCGGCCTTGGCATTTCTGGCATGATTGACCCCAAAAACGTGATTGGTTTCCTTGATATTTTTGGAAATTGGAAACCTGCCTTAATGTTTGTCATGGGGTTTGGAATATTGGCTGCCACGCCATTTTTTATCATAACAAAAAAGCGCGGCACGCCAATATTTGAAAATAACCTGCCAAATTTACCAAGTGTGATTGATAAAAAACTAATTATTGGTTCTGCAATTTTTGGCATAGGTTGGTGACTAGCGGGTATATGCCCTGGACATGACTTTTTTGATTTTTTGCAATTCCCAAAAGAAATTGGCCTATTTTTAATTGCGATGGTAATTGGCGGGAAAATCGCCAATTTTAAGGTTTAGGTTTTTCACTATCAATCAAAGCCTGCACCTGTTTGTAAAACACCTCACGCGCTTCGCTTTGTGGGCCAAGGCTTGCGCGCGGCCATGATGCGTTTGACGCAATAATTAGGTTGCGCTTTGGATCGATGAAAATACCTTGTCCAAAGATGCCTTTTGCGGCAACACTACCATCATCATAAGTCCACCATTGATAACCATAGCCACGGCCTTCTTTACCAATATCCTTTTGTTTGGTGACAGCTTTTTTGAACCAATCTTCGGGAACAATTTGTTGGTCACCCGCTTTGCCATTGGCAAGTACAAAAAGCCCCATACGCGCAAAATCACGCGTTGCAGCCTGAATGCAGCATCCCGCGATTTCATGCCCTGTTGGTCCAAGAAGCCATGTTGCATCAGCCTGCATTCCAAATGGTTGCCAGATTTTTTCTTGTAAATATTGGGCAAGTGGTTTTTTGGTTGCTGAGGTAACCAAAACCCCAATCAAATTTGTTTCACCCGTATTATAATTCCAAACTTTCCCCGGTTCATGGGCGCGTGGTAATTTACGCAAATATGAAACAGTTGCATCAATCCCCGCATCAGGTTTTGTGAAATTGAAACGATTCACATCAGAATTTTTATCTTCATAATCTTCATTCCACTTAACACCTGATGACATTGTCAAAATTTGTTCAACGCTTACGCCATCATAGGCGCTGCCTTTTAAATCAGGGATATAATTTACAATATTATCATCAAGGCTTTTTATATAACCATCTTTAATGGCTGCCCCGACAAGGGTTGAAGTGAATGATTTTGCCACTGAAAAACTTGTCCAACGGCCTTTTTCGTCAAAACCAAGGGCATATTTTTCAAATCGAATTTTACCGTCTTGAATAATAACAATAGCAGAGCTTCTTTGATCCTTCATATATTCGTCAATATTGGGAATATTAAGTTTTTCGCCTTGTGGTAAATCTAAAGGGTGATCTGATGCCTTAATTGTGCGGTTTTTGGCAATGAAAGTAAGCCTATCAAGGGCGCGAAATGATGCATCGCGTTGTTCTTGTGACCATAATAAAACGTCTTTATTGGTTGGTAATGTAGTTAAAACGCCGCGTGTTTCTTTATCAAGGCTATTCCACCACGCCAAACCACCAAAAATTGCAAAGCCGCATACCCCAAGTAATATATATCTTTTTTTCACTTTCGCCCCTTTATTATTTGTATTCAAGAACAACAAAAATACAAAAAAATCAATGGGTAAAATTTAGTTTAGCGGATTAATAATAAAGGCATTTAAGTGCGGCTTGTATGCGTGAATTAACGCCAAGTTCGCTACAGGTTTTTTTTATGTGAAATTTAACGGTGTTTTCGCTTAAGCCTAAAATCATACCAATTTCATGGTTTGATTTACCCTGTGCAACCCATTCCATTACTTCGCGGGCGCGTGTTGAAATGTTTATTTCTTTTTCGTGATGGCGAAATTCATCCATTAATATGTCTTCAAAGGAATTATGAAG
>JAPUEP010000001.1:3021-4403 GCA_027492515.1 Hyphomonadaceae bacterium | reverse complement strand
TCCGGCTATCCGCACCATTTCACTCACTTTGCCACCCTCGCGCCTACGGCGCTCACTCAGCAAAGTGGATTTAAGCTGACAATAAAAATCAAAAAGCGTGGTTTTTGCTTTTTATTGACATTTTTCTTAGCTCATTTCATTCGCATTTTTTATCAAATTATTTGTTTTATACGCAATAAAAAAGCCTTGGTTTTGCCAAGGCTTTGTTGGTTATAGCATTGCGGGGATTACGCGGTCTGGGGGTTTGTGGCCGTCGGCGAAGGTTTTTATGTTTATGATTACTTTTTCGCCCATTGCGGTGCGGCCTTCTAATGTTGCAGATCCCATGTGTGGAAGTAAAACGACATTGCTTAGTTTTTTGAGTTTTGGGTTGATTTCTGGTTCGTGTTCGAACACATCAAGCCCCGCCCCTGCCAATTGGCCTTTTTCAAGCATTCGTGCCAATGCCGCCTCATCAAGAACCTCACCGCGTGCGGTATTAATTAGATAAGCAGATGGTTTAAGCAATGCCAAACGGCGTGCACTTAATAAGTGATAGGTCGCAGGTGTATGCGGGCAATTAACCGATACAAAATCCATGCGTGAAAGCATTTGATCAAGGCTTTCCCAATAAGTTGCCTCTAATTCCTGCTCGATTGATGGATGAACTTTTTTGCGATTATGATAATGAATTTGCATTCCAAAGGCTTTGGCGCGTTTTGCAACCGCCTGCCCGATGCGCCCCATACCAACAATGCCAAGACGTTTATTGCCCACACTATGCCCCAACATCCAAGTTGGTGACCAGCCTTTAAACTCATCTTCTTCGATTTTGCGCGCGCCATCAATAAGGCGGCGTGGAACGGCCAAGATTAAAGCCATTGTAACATCTGCGGTATCTTCGGTAAGAACCCCTGGGGTATTGGTTACGCAAATTCCACGGCGAACCGCGGTTTCAACATCAATATTATCAACCCCTGCACCGAATTGAGCAATAAGTTTCAATCTATCACCTGCGCGTGAAAGAACCTTTGAATCAATTCTATCTGTCACAGTTGAAACCAAAACATCACAGCGAGAAGCTGCATCAACAAGTTCTTCGTATGACATTGGAACATCATCTTTTGATAATTCCGTGTCGAATAATTCCTTCATTCTTGTTTCAACCGCGTCAGGTAAACGGCGCGTGACAATAACTTTTGGTTTTGTATTGCTCATATTATTAATAAATCCCAGTATTTTTTATCCATAGCAATCTTGTTGGCAATCTCCAACAATTTCTTTGAATAAAAATCATTAGCCCTTGGTCGCAGACGCTTTAAATTTATTTTAATTAACACTAAATTCACATTACAAAAGCATATCAATCTATAGAACCATAGTTTGCGGCAAATCCATGCGAC
>JAPUEP010000001.1:0-3011 GCA_027492515.1 Hyphomonadaceae bacterium | reverse complement strand
ATTTTTCATTTCACTATCTTTATTATTTTTTCTTGTGCCTCAATTATCAATTGCACAGGCAATAAGATATGATACGCCATCGAAACTGCCTGTTCCGCGTTTTGTTTCTATGCGCTTTAATGTTGTTAATGGGCGCGCAGGGCCAGATGAAGATTATCCAATAAGATTTGTTTATAAACAGGCAGGTTTGCCCGTTAAAGTTATTGCCGAAACAATTGATTGGCGAAAAATTGAAGACCCAGATGGAACCCAAGTTTGGGTTCACAAGCGCAATCTTGATTCAAAGCGGACTTTAATAATTCGCCCATCACAAAAGGGGGCAACACATGTTATGCTTTATAATAAAAATACCCAAAATAACAAAGTGATTGCCAAGATTGCATCAGGTTCAATTTGTGAAATTCTTGATTCCCAAGAAGGGTGGCGCAAAATTAAAATTGGTAATTATACAGGCTGGATAATTGCCATTGATGCATGGGCATCTTAATTTATCAGCCAAAAGTTTATCATAAAAAATGCGTTTTATCACTTTGCACACCACCCATTTTAGTGCTAGTGCCGCTTTTGAAATAATTTGTAACAAATAGTCAAAAGATTTGGAAAACTAATGACAAGGCAATCATCATACAATTATGAAGAATTAATTGCATGCGGTGAAGGAAAATTATTCGGTAAAGGCAATGCACAATTACCGCTTCCCAACATGCTTATGATGGATAGAATTACCCATATTAGCGAAGATGGTGGAATAAACGGCAAAGGCAAAATTATTGCCGAATTAGACATTAATCCTGATTTATGGTTTTTTGCCTGCCATTTTAAAGGTGACCCTGTAATGCCCGGCTGCCTTGGTCTTGATGCGATGTGGCAATTGGTTGGCTTTTTCCTTGGCTGGACTGGAAGCCCTGGCAAGGGGCGTGCTTTGGGCTGCGGTGAAGTGAAATTCACAGGCCAAGTAATGCCGAACGTTAAAAAAGTTCGCTATGAAGTCGATATAAAACGTGTTTTTCGCTCTAAATTGGTTTTGGGGATTGCCGATGCTATTCTTTACGCTGACGATGAGGCGATTTATAGCGCGAAAGATTTGCGCGTCGGTTTGTTTGAAGCATAATTTCATTATTTGGAGACAATGAATGCGTAGAGTTGTAGTAACTGGGATGGGTATTATTTCTTCAATCGGTAATTCAATTGATGAAGTTAAAAATAGCCTTTATAACGCAACTTCGGGAATTATTTCTGCCCCTGAATATAAAGAGCTTGGCTTTAAATGTCAGGTTCATGCAAAACCAATTTTGGATTGGCTTACATTGGTTGATCGCCGTGCTGCGCGTTTCCTTTCTGAAGGTATGGGCTGGGGTCATATTGCAATGGAACAGGCAATTAAAGATTCAGGGCTTTGCGATGAAGACGTTTCAAATGAGCGCACTGGTATAATTGTTGGCTCTGGCGGTCCATCGACACGTTCAATTGTTGGCGCGGCTGAATTAACAAAAGCCAATGTATCACCAAAAAGAATTGGGCCTTTTGCAGTTCCAAAAGCTATGTGTTCTGGTGTTTCTGCGGCGCTTGCAACTTGGTTTAAAATCAAGGGTGTGAATTATTCAATTTCATCGGCTTGTGCAACTTCTGCGCATTGTATTGGCAATGCTTATGAAAGCATCAAATATGGCAAACAAGATGTAATGTTTGCGGGCGGCGCCGAAGAATTGGATTGGACATTATCAAATCTTTTTGATGCAATGGGCGCAATGTCATCTAATTATAATGAAAACCCATCTGTTGCTTCGCGCGCTTATGACCAAGACCGCGATGGTTTTGTTATTGCGGGCGGCGCGGGCATGGTGGTTCTTGAAGAATATGAACGCGCAAAAGCACGCGGCGCAAAAATCTATGGCGAATTAATCGGCTATGGCGCAACTTCTGATGGCTATGACATGGTTGCACCATCTGGTGAAGGCGCGGCACGTTGTATGCGCCAAGCCATTGAAATGGCGGGCAATCCAAAGATTGATTATATCAACCCACATGGCACATCAACGCCAGTTGGTGACAAGCAAGAAGTTGGCGCTTTACGTGAAGTTTTTGGCGATAATATCCCATTCTTCTCATCAACAAAATCACTTACTGGGCATTCATTGGGTGCAGCGGGTGTGCAAGAGGCCATTTATTGCCTTATCATGATGGCAAATGATTTTATGGCGCAAAGTGCGCATATTCAAAATCTTGATGAAGCCTTCAAAGATTTACCAATTTTACTTGAACGCAAAGTCGGCGAATTTAAAACTGCGCTTTCAAATTCATTCGGATTTGGCGGCACTAATTGCTCTTTGATTTTTAGTAAAGTTTAAAAATTCCCTTTTGGGATAAATAAAAGAAACCCTCGGGGAGCCTGCTTATCGGCTGAGAGGTGTGAGTTGCGTCACACGACCCGTTGAACCTGTAAGTTAATGCTTGCGAAGGGAATGGGAATGATTTCAATTGAAATCCGTCATGCACTTCGCAATTTTCATAAAGGAAAAGCGAAGTGGAAAATAAATCTTCAATCACAATAGGCCCAATTTGCGGAAGCAATAAAATCTATGTTGGCACGCATCGCGTTGCAATGCGTGAAATTGCGTTAAACCCATCGGCAAACGAAGCGCCTGTGCGGGTTTATGATACTTCTGGCCCTTATACTGACCCGCAAATTAATATTGATATCAACAAAGGTCTTGCGCCATTACGCAAAGATTGGATTTTAAATCGCAATGATGTTGAAACCTATAAAGGACGCGAAATTCAACCCCAAGATAATGGCAAAGCGCGCAATATAACGCCTTTCCCAAACCCCATTTTAAATCCTTTACGTGCCAAAAGTGGGAAAAATGTTTCACAAATGCATTATGCCAGAAATGGAATCATCACGCCCGAAATGCAATATATTGCCGAACGCGAAAATGTTGGGATTGAACAAATTAAAAAGCAAAATCGTGATGGTATGGATTTTGGTGCATCCATCCCCGATTATATCA